>DASQNW010000297.1:0-35690 GCA_035644775.1 Chitinophagaceae bacterium
TGAGTCAATATTGGCTGAAAACAATATTCCCGGCCCACCCAATTCTGCATAGAAAGCGGTTCGTCCCGCAAGTTTGGGAGATGCACTTTCTGTTTGGGCATGTACAAAAATTGAAGTAGAAATTAATAATGCGAGAAAGAACCGTTTCATATAAAGTTAGTTGGTGAAAGGACCACTAAACATATTACATACGTTGCACAGTTCTATAACATTTCTCTTAACACAAGGTCTTTTAACTTACCAATAGGAATTCGTTCCTGCTGCATATTATCTCTATACCTGATGGTTACGGTGTTATCTTCTTTGGTCTGATGATCAACGGTTACACAAAGAGGCGTCCCTATCGCATCCATTCTTCTGTACCTCTTTCCTATGGTATCTTTTTCTTCATAGAAACAGCGGAATTGCGATTTGCAATCGTTCATAATACTACGGGCAATCTCAGGCAGTCCATCTTTTTTCACCAGTGGCAAAATAGCTACCTTCACCGGAGCTAATTTCGGCGGCAATTTCAATACTACGCGGCTGTCCTTTTTTTCGCTGGTGCTTAAGTCCTGTTCTTCGTAGGCCTCGCTCAATACCATCATCACCGAACGATCTACGCCAATAGAAGTTTCAACTACATAAGGAATGTAGTTTCCATACGGCTTTCCGTTTTCATCTACATCATTATCGAAATATTGAATTTTCTTTTTGCTATACTCCTGATGGTTGCGCAAGTCAAAATCAGTTCTTGAATGTATGCCTTCTACTTCTTTAAATCCGATGGGGAAATTGTACTCGATGTCGCAGGCAGCGTCGGCGTAATGAGCCAGTTTTGCATGGTCATGAAATCTATATTGAGTTTCAGGGATGCCAAGACTGAGATGCCACTTCAGTCGCTCTGCTTTCCAGTACTCGTACCATTCCCTTTGGGTGCCGGGCCTAATAAAAAACTGCATTTCCATCTGCTCAAATTCCCTCATGCGGAAAATAAATTGCCGCGCTACAATCTCGTTGCGGAAAGCCTTGCCGATCTGTGCAATTCCGAACGGTATTTTCATGCGTCCGCTCTTTTGCACATTTAAAAAGTTTACAAAAATGCCTTGTGCCGTTTCGGGCCTGAGGTAGATCTCGCTCGCCTCTTCACTTACACTGCCGATCTGCGTAGAAAACATCAGGTTGAACTGACGCACTTCCGTCCAATTACTGGTACCGCTTACCGAACATACAATCTTGTTATTTTCAATAAGCTTCTTTATTGCATCGTAATCGCTTGCGGCGAGCATAGCCTCCATTTGTTGAAGTAGGAGTTCCGCCTGGTCAGGGTGGCCTTCCTTCTCCAGTTCGTCTGCCTTTGCCTCCAGCAAATGATCAACACGATAACGCTTGTTGCTGTCCCTGTTATCGATCATCGGATCGCTGAAATTATCAACATGGCCACTGGCTTTCCATGTAGTGGGATGCATAAAAATGGCCGCGTCTATTCCTACAATATTCTCCTGCATTTGCGTCATGCTCTTCCACCACACATCTTTGATGTTCTTCTTCAACTCGCTGCCCCACTGACCGTAGTCGTAAACAGCAGCTAAACCATCATATATTTCACTAGAGGGAAAAATAAAACCATACTCCTTGCAATGAGAGATTATCGCCTGGAACTTATTGGGATCGGTTGCCATAATGCGGGCAAAAGTAAGCGTTACACCGGAAACTATGGAGAGGCGCCGACGGCAGAAAAATCTAGTATCAGATAGGACGCATTTGCGCACCACTGTTGCCACTGTTGTCGTCGCTTATCGGCTTACGGCCTGTTTCTACTTTTTCCTGCTGCACTGTAACTGCATAGTGATTTGGCTCAATCTGATATCCCTGCTTTAATGCGTATGCCTTTGTAAACACTGCACCGAAGTAAAGGATCATAGACGAATAGTAGATCCACAACAACAGAATCACTAATGATCCAGCAGCACCATAAGTGCTGCCCACATTACTTTGACCGATATAAAATGAAATGGCAAATTTTCCCAGCATAAACAGTATAGCAGTGGCAATTGCACCAGCCCACACATTCCTCCATTTGATCTTTGCATCGGGCAGTACTTTGAAGATAACTGCAAACAACGAAGTCACTACTGCGAGTGTGAGCACGAGGTTAAAAATGTAGAAAAAAATGACCGCTACATCAGGAAAAGCACTCTTTAATTTATTACCTAATCCCTCTACCAATGCCGTCACACCGAGGGATACAAGTAATAGAAATCCAAGGGAGGCAATGATTCCGAAAGACAGTAATCTTGTAAGCAACAACTTTGCTATTCCGAGTTTTGGTTTCGCCTTCAGACCCCAGATGTCATTGATTGAATCCTGGATTTCTCCGAATACTGTAGTAGAACCAATGAGTAAGGTGATTATCCCAATGGTTGCTGCAATTCCACCTTTTCCACTGATAGACGCATTCTTGATGATCTGTTCAATTTGTTTGGCAGCGTCGCTACCAACAAAACCCTGAAGGTGATGATATATTGTACCCTCCACAGCTTCTCTACCCAGGAAGAAGCTACAAAGGAAAATGATCACTATTAACAGAGGCCCAAGAGAAAACACAGTATAATAGGCCAGCGAAGCACTGAGCTTTGGCACCTTATGTTCAGCAAATCCAGTAATCGATCCCTTGAACGCTCCCCAAAGATTTTTCCACGAAAACTTTTTCATTCCCACAGTTTTCACTCCTTTTCACAAAAAAGCAGCCAAAGATTAAGTGCTGGCTCTGTGCATAGATACCTACAGTTTCTCATTATTCTTATGCCTTTCGGCATCCCTAATGTTCTTTTTCCGAAAATTTTCTTCTAAGGCTTTAGTGAGGTCGATGCCTGTTTGATTGGCAATGCAGATCAGCACCCAAAGCACATCAGCTAACTCATCTGACAATTGCTTTTCCTTGTCAGCATCTTTGAAGGACTGATCGCCGTAAATGCGGCTCATCAACCGTGCTACCTCACCTACTTCCTCTGTGAGTATAGCCATGTTGGTAAGTTCGCTAAAGTAACGTACACCAGTTGTCTTAATCCAGTGATCAATTGCTTGCTGTGCCTCAAGAATGGTCATGGTTGTATGTTTAGCGGATCCGGGTGATTGAATTTTATATTCATTAGTGTGGCTATAGAATGGGCTCTTTGCTTTGCTCGTGTAGCAAGGGGCCCATCGAATGATGCATCTATAGTTTCTGAAAATGTTGCCACCCAGCGATCAAAATGTTCTGGCTTTATCGGAGATTTCTCGTGAATCTCGCGGTGGATTTCCATCACGTTCTTGCGATATCCGGTGGTGCTTAATAATACTGACTCCCAAAAATCTGCAATCAACGGCAGGTGTGTTTCTAAATTCAAAGGCACTACTTCGGTAAAAAAATGACCAATGACAGGGTCGATCAAAAGCTTTTCATAAAAAGCACGCAACAGGCTTTCAATATCTCCGCGACTTTCAATGTCTTTTTTGTAGGTCATTCTTTATTCTTCGTATCTATAAAAATAGTTACCGGCCCATCATTTAATAACTTCACCTTCATATCTGCTCCAAAAACTCCAGTAGCAATCTCCCTGCCCAGGTCGGTTGTAAGCTGTTTTATCATAAGCTCGTAAATCGGAATGGCAACCACTGGTTTGCTGGCTTTGATGTAACTAGGCCTATTTCCTTTTTTGGTACTTGCATGTAGGGTGAACTGGCTGACTACCAGAATTTCACCACCAGATTCAATTATCGACTTGTTCATCACACCACCTTCATCAGGGAATATCCGGAGACTTACGATTTTGCTGCTCAACCATTTTATATCCTCTGCGGAATCTGAATCTTCTATCCCGACGAACAATAAAATACCCGTCCCAATGGATGCATGTACGCGTCCGTCAATGGTAATACTTGCGCCGGATACCCGCTGAATAATCGCACGCATACTCACGAAGGTAAAACGAGAACGCGGTCGTTAGGGGGATCAGCAAAAACACTGCATAACTTTGCCGGGCGAATACACCAATGATGATCGACTTTTCTTCAGAAATAAAGTTGCAGACAACCCGCAGTGGCGGTAAGGGAGGTCAAAACGTAAATAAAGTGGAAACAGCAGTTATTGCGGCGCTGCAGATCCAGGACTCTCAATTGCTTTCTGCAGATCAAAAGCAAGTGGTGCTGCAGAAATTGGCTAACAGAATTACGAGTAATGGTGATTTGCAGGTGAAGTCACAAGCGCACAGAACTCAGTTGGAGAACCGTGGAGAAGCCATTAGAAAGATTAATGAACTAGTAGGTGGCGCTCTGAAGAAGAAGAAAATGCGCATAGCTACAAATCCTACCAAGCAATCAAAGGAAAATCGAATCGAAGCAAAGAAAAAGTCGTCTTACATAAAGGACAATAGGCGGAGGGTAGACCCGAGAGATTTTAACAGCTAGGTGTTTTTTGTTTTTGTAGTTTAGGTCAATAGTTTAGCCGGTGAAGAGATTTTCTGTCATAGCCCTGATCCTGTCTGCCATTTTTATCTCGTCTTTTTGCCTGCATGCCTGCAACAAAACAGATCAGAAACGAGCTGTGACACCGGTTGCTTTTGAAATACCCGCCGGCTTTCCCTCTCCTGCGTTTAATTTTTCACTTCAGCCATTGACGCGAGAAGGAATAGCATTGGGACAGCAGCTTTTTTATGAGGACCGCTTGTCAGCTGCAGACTTCGCCTGCTCGTCCTGTCATCAGCAAGAGGCCGCTTTCACCACTTTCGAACATGACCGCAGCCATGGCTACAACAACTCACATACCCGCCGCAATGCACCGGCCCTAAGCAACCTTGCTTGGTACCCGCACTTCAGATGGGATGGAAGCAGCACATCGCTCGACGAAGTTGCTGTTGCACACATTACAGCACCGGATGAAATGAGCGAACAAATGGAAAATGTAGTTTCAAAACTTAATTCGGACGCAAAGTACAAGCAATTGTTTCGGTCGGCTTTCGGGGATGAAACCATTAACAGCCAACGCATTTTATCTGCACTGTCCCAGTTTCAATTGAGCATGGTCTCTGCTAATAGCAAATATGATAAAGTAAAAAAAGGCAGCTCCACTTTCAGCATTTATGAAGAGATGGGCTATACGGTATTTAAAGCAAAATGCGCTGGCTGCCATGCAGAGCCATTATTCACTGACTTTAGTTTTAGAAACATTGGTCTGCCTGCAGATCCTTCGCTGCCTGATAAAGGTTTGATGGAAGTAACAGGAGAAAAAAGCGATTCACTAAAGTTCAGAGTGCCTAGCTTACGAAATGTGGCATTTAGCTCTTACTATATGCACGATGGCCGCTATCCCAGCATCCTCAGGTGCATTGAACACTATCGTAGCGGCATTCAGCAGAGCAATACTTTAGATCCGGCCTTGGTCGCTGGCATCAGTTTGTCTGATGCAGATGTTACCAACCTCATCGCTTTTTTAAGAACCTTGTCCGATACTAGTTATGTTACAAATAGCCGGTATGCAAAGCCTTAGTCAGGCATTTGTTTAAGCGTGATGGATTGCGCCTAAATTTGTTGCCTTCAAATCTTCTCCAGATTGAGTGGAATAAAAAAACTTGCAAGTGAGACAGCGGTTTATGGACTGAGCACGGTAATTGGCCGCTTCCTAAATGTTTTCCTTACGTTTTGGCTCACTTATGAGTTCGGCGCAGAAAAATTCGCAGTCTTCACTCTTGCATACGCTTATGTTGCTTTTCTGAATGTGATCTTCACCTATGGTATGGAGACTTCGTATTTCCGATTTGCGCAAAACGAAAGTTTCAAAAATCACGTGTTCCATACCGCGGTTTTATCAATCTTCTTTACCACCCTCATTTTTAGTGGAGCAATGATGCTTTATGCGCCACAGATTGCCGCCATTTGGAAAGTGCCCGAGCACCCTGAATATGTTACCTGGTTCGCATGGATTATTGGTTTCGATACCTTATCTACTATTCCGTTTGCCAGGCTTCGGCAACAGGGTAAGCCCGTGAAATATGCATTAATTAAACTCGCTAATATTTTATTGTACGTGGGAGCTGCCTATTTCTTCATTGACGTATGCCCTGCGCTGCTCAAAAAAGATGACAACAGTTTCATTCGCATCATTTACAACCCTGCTGTTGATATAGGGTACACTTTTATTGCAAACCTCATTGCTAGTGCGGCAACCTTGCTGCTCCTGGGCAAAGAGCTTGCGGGTTTACGGCTCCGGTTCAATTTCGGACTTTGGAAAGAGATGATGGCTTACTCGTGGCCGCTGTTGATCGTAGGTCTTGGTGGAATGATCAATGAAGTGCTCAATAGAATCATCCTGGATTATAGGCTGCCCTATTCCGCGGAAGTGAACAAGACACAGGTAGGCATTCTAAATGCTAACTGGAAAGTAGCTGCGCTGGTTAACATCTTTATTCAAGTATTTCGCATGGGTGCCGAGCCTTTCTTTTTCAACGAAGCAGGCAAGAAGGATGCAAAGAAAACCTATGCGAGAGTGATGAAGCTATTTGTGATTATAAGCTGTGTCGTGTTCCTGGTGGTATCCTTGTTTGCTGATACAATTTGGGGACGCTACCTAGTAGGTGTAAAAAACCATCCGGAGTACGCAGCTGGTATTGGCACTATTCCCGTAGTTGCGCTAGCCTATGTTTTTCTTGGCATTTACTATAACCTGACTGTTTGGTATAAGCTCACGAACAAAACCATTTATGGTGCATATATCACGCTTTCGGGCGCTGTTATTACAATTGTTTTCAACTACGTCAGTATTCCCTATCTCGGTTATTGGGGCAGCGTTTGGACCACACTTCTTTGCTACGGTTTCATGATGGTTGTCAGTTATAAACAAGGCCAAAAGCACTATCATATTCCTTATCCGTGGAAGAAGCTTTTAGCATATATCTGCATTTCTATTAGTATGTATTTGCTATACTATGCACTTGCATATTTTACGGATAATCTCTGGCTGCAAGCTGGCTTTGCATTGCTATTGCTGCTTGGTTTTCTTGCACTTCTTTCAAAGGTGGAGCAAAAAGAATTTAGCCGACTTCCACTCATTGGCCGCTGGTACAAAACAGCAGCCGTAACCGCTAGTACCACTACTACTGCAGACAATATCAAGATTTGATTGTTGGCCGACTGCTTTCGTTAGGAGGCACTAACGAAGGGATTGCTTTTCATTTCCTGGCCAATAGTTGTTGAGGGTCCATGGCCGGCATAAACGACAACATCCTCCGGCAAAGTGTATAATCTGGAACGGATGCTTTGTTCTAGCGTTTTAAAATCGCCGCCAGGAAGGTCAGTCCTTCCTATACTCCCGTTAAACAATACGTCACCGTTTATTAGAAACTGCTGCTTTTTGCAGTAAAAACAAACGTGACCAGGAGAATGCCCGGGGGTAAACAGCACTTCCAGCTCATCATTTCCTAGCTTCAACACCTGCCCATCTATCAGGTAGTTCAGTTTTCCCTCATAATTATCGAAAGGCAATTGCCACATCTGGCCTGAAACCGGGCCGAAATCAAGTACCTGTTTTTCCTGGGGGTGCAAATGTAATGTTAAACCATAAGTGTTGTGAATGAAGCGATTACCGAAAATATGATCAAGGTGGCAGTGCGTGTTAAGTAGGAGAACGGGTGTTAATTGCTGCTGATCTATAAAAGCTTTCAACTCCATCTCTTCAGAGGCAAAATAACATCCAGGGTCTATAATACAGCATAGCCTTTCTTCGTTGTAGAGTACAAAAGTATTTTCCTGAACGGGGTTGAACGTAAACGACTGGACGGTTACCATTTCTGCTTTTCGTATTTTAGTTCACAATTTACATTCGAAACAGCAGCACCCTTACGCTTAAATTCTTGCAAAGATTTATGAACAAATACATTGGACGATTAGTGGCTATCACAGCGGGTCTTTTTCTTATCTCTATCTCATCGAAAGCTCAGGTAAACGCTGTACAGTTTGGAAAGAACAGGGTGCAATACCAGAAATTCGATTGGAAATATTATCAAACTGAAAACTTCAACACCTATTTCAGCCAGGATGGTTTGGAACTTGGCAAGTACGTAGCGCAGATTTCGGAAAGCGAATTGAAATCTGTTGAAGAGTTTGTAGAGTTCGGCCTGCAGCGCAGGGCCAACGTTGTGGTGTACAACAATTTTGATGAAATGCAGCAATCAAATGTTGGCCTTGGCATTGATTGGCAAAATACAGGTGGAGTTACAAAACTGGTGAACAACAAAATGCTTGTTTTTTTTGACGGCAACCATGCAAACCTGCGCAGGCAAATACGCCAGGGTATAGCGGGTGTACTGGTTCAGAACATGCTGTTTGGTGACGACCTTGGCGAAATGGCCGCAAATCAAACGCTGCTCGATTTGCCTAAGTGGCTCACCGATGGGTACATCTCTTATGCGGCAGAAACCTGGAGCACCAGTTTAGACGACCAGCTAAAGAGTGCCCTTCTCAGTGGACGATACAACAACTTCTATCAGTTCGCTTTTGAAAAGCCGGTGCTTGCCGGTCATGCATTCTGGTACTATGTAGGGAACAAATATGGTCGCAACAAGACAACCTACATGTTGTACCTGGCCCGCATATACCGGAGCCTCAATAATGCGTCGCATAAAATTGCAAGAAAGAAGTTCAAAGAAGTGCTGCGTGATTTTATGACGGAGCAATCGCAGCTTTATTACAAAGACATTCGGGGCCGCAGAATAGTACCCAAGGGACAATTATCGGTTACAAAAGATATTGGCAAACGGGATTACATCCGCTTCAATGCTAACCCTATTCCCCGCAGCTTCACTTATGCTGTCGTTGAATTTAAACAAGGCAAATACAGCGTTGTGCTGCATGAGAATTTTACCAACAGAAAAGTATTGCTTCAGTATGGCGTTCGCTCAAAGGAAGATGAGGTAAATCCCAGTTACCCTATTCTTGCATGGGATGGAAAGGGCACCCGCCTTGCCGTTGTTTACTCAGAAGAGGGTAAGGTGAAGTTGTTTGTCTACGACGTTCTCAACAGAGTAAAAGTCATCAAACAGGAAATACCACAGTTCGACCAGGTGCAGGACGTGAAATATATGCTGAATGCTAATACTCTTTTAATGAGCGCTGTAAAGAGCGGGCAAACAGACATATTTGTCTACAACATAGAAAAAAATACTGCCGAACAAATAACTAACGACGTCTATGATGACCTGGATGCGTCATTTGTAACTTTCCCCAACAAAACAGGGATTTTATTTTCGAGCAACCGCCCCAATGCAACAGCCAGGGACAGTGACACTGCTATGCCGGGGCAGCACTATAATATTTTCCTGGTGGACAACTGGAATAAATCTGAGTACAAACAAGTATCACAACTAACCAATCTCAAGTTTGGCGATGCCCGCTTTCCATCACAGTACAATACTTACCATTTTACTTTTGTAAGTGATGAGAACGGAATCAACAACCGCTATGCAGGTTTCTTTGCCACCGAAAGAGCGGGGCTGGATACACTGGTATTTATCGGCGATGAAGTACTGAGAAATCCACCCGAAAAAGAGGTAGACAGTCTGTTGCAAGAATGGAATAAAACTGACGTAGACTCTATTGGCTTTGTTTCTGTTACAAACGATTCTGCCTATGTATTCCCGCTTACCAACTACCAAAGCGGTTTGCTGGAAACGCGTACAGCCGGCGACAACAGCCTTGTAAGTGAAGTTACCAGGCAGGGGGACATCAAGTTTTTGTACAGGTTGCGGGTGGATGAAAACACCTTACGCCGAAGAAACGTTTCTGCCAAGCCTACCGAATACATGAAGCGATTGATGGAACAGGAAAGACTACGAACAGGCAATAATGCTGAAGAAAACGGAGAGGGTGGGCAGTCGCAGCAGAAGCAGGATTTCTTCCAAACGGAATTTGGCGACGAAAGCCAGGACAGTACCAATGTGGGCAGAGTCGTTGGCACGCAAGATATTACTCCGAATACGGTACTAAAAAAGGCTAAGCTCTTTGAATACAGGCCTCCAAAATTTTTCAATGATTATGTAGTTGCAGGCTTGAATAATACAGTGTATGTGGTGAATAGATATCAGCCTTACGCCGGTGGCCAGGGCCCTATAGACCCCGCTAACGGTAACGATCTTAACGGTCTCATTAGAATGGGTACGACTGACCTTTTTGAAGATGTAAAGATCTCCGGCGGCTTCCGTATCGCAACTAACCTGAGAGACAATGACGTGCTGTTTGAATTTATGAATCTCCGTAAGCGTCTCGACTGGGGCTTTACCTATTATAGAAGCAACTACGAGAGCTACATGGCTCTCGACAGAACCTCTCAGAACTTGCTATACCCTGTCAAGCAGTTCTCCAGTTATTATCTGGCAAGATTGAGCTTTCCCCTGGATCGTGTAAGAAGTGTGCGTGCCAGCATTGGACCGCGCTTTGACCGTGCCGTTTATTACGGGCTTGATCCTGCTTCATTAAAAAGAGGGGATTCTTTACGTACGTATGGACAATTGAGCCTTGAATATGTGCATGATAATACTATAAATCCTACAACAAATATTTGGCACGGCTTGCGCTGGAAAACCTACGTTGATTGGTTTACGCAGGTGAATAACATCAAAAACACCGAAGGCAAGTTCCTGTTCAATGCAGGCCTGGATGCTCGGCATTACTTACCAATTTACCGCAACATTATCTGGGCTGTGCGTGGAGCAGCTGATTTCTCCTGGGGCAACCAAAAAGTTATCTATTACTTAGGTGGCGTTGATGGCTGGCTTAAATTCGGGAACAATCAAAAATCCGATGGCAATTTCCGCTACTTCAACCCGAATCCTGCACCAGACCCAGACGCTACATATGCCTACCAGTCGCTGGCACTTAACCTGCGTGGCTTCAAGCAAAATATAGCCAATGGAAATAATGCTGCAGTCATCAACAGCGAAATAAGAGTACCTGTTTTCAGCTCATTCTTCAACCGCCCTGTAAACAACGCATTCCTCCGCAACTTTCAACTGGTTCAATTTTTTGATTTGGGAACTGCATGGAATGGAAAATATGATAAACTTGAACGCCCATCTGTACCATACGGATCTGCCCCTGTAACAGTAAAGTTGAAAGCAGGCGGGTTAGGGCCATTTGCCGGAGGCTATGGATTCGGCGCCCGCAGCACATTGCTTGGCTACTTTGTGAGGTTTGACGCAGCATGGCAAATGGATGGCTTCTTTAGAGGAAAACCTCAAACCTATATCGCCCTCGGTGTGGATTTCTAATATTGTAATAACTCGCAAATAAGGAGGCTGTCTCGTTAGTGAGATAGCCTCTTTTGCCTTGTGGTGTGTCGGTGAAAAATGAGTAAAGGCAATTTATGAGAGACAAAGCTTTATAGCAGCTCATTCAATCAAGCTCTCTGCTCAGTCTTTTAACAGTCAGGTAAAACAATGTCATAAATATTGAAAAACAGAAAATCATGCTCCATTCAAAGCGATTCCGCAGTGGATGGAAAAAGAGGTTCACAACATCATCTGCCAGGTCCAGAGGATTGCTCACTACATCCCAGCTATTGTACCTCAAATATCTGCCAAGGTAAATACCAAATGCATTAAGGAACATGACAGGGTAAACAAATACATGTTCCGGCAAACTCCACTTCGACTGTACTATCTTTTCCATTTGTCGTACTGATAAAATCCCTAACAGCAAACCGTTCCAGGCAAAGGAAAATATCAGCGCTAAATCATACCAAAGTGGAACATTCATCCGCTGCTCCAGGTGAAAGAGATCCGTGATAATGTAGAAGGAATTCGGGATAAAAAACAGCCAAATAACAAAGGCTAATGAAAACCTGACATTGTTGCCTTTCCAGCTTGACTTTTCCACCAACAACGTGGTTACTGCAAGGGGAACAAAGGCTAAAAACAAATTCCAGATAAGAGATAAAAACAGGAGCTCTTTTGTGTATAATACACGAATAAAAGACAATGAAATGCTGAATAGGCACGACACCAGCAAAAGTTGCTGCACCTCCGTCTTGCTGAAATAAAGTCTGTATAAAGCAGAATTTCTTTTCAATGATTTGATCATCTTTTAAAATATTTTTGGAAGGAAAATGATGCAGCCTGTGAGCAGTGCTGCGAATGAAGCTATCAACACTGCCGCTGCAGACACGTCTTTGATTATTTTTATTTGCGGATGCTTTTCCCTGGATGTGAAATCCATAATTTTTTCGATTGCTGTGTTGAACAATTCTGCCATCCATACCAGTGCAATAACAATGATCAATAGCATCCATTCTATGCGGCTGATGTGAAATAGAAGGCCGAATAAACCAGCTGACATTGTGAGCACTAAATGAATCCACATGTTGTGTTCTGAAGAGAACACCTGTTGTAGTCCTGCCCACGCATACGCAAAGCTTTTTAGCCGGTCGTTGATTGAAAACTTCTTGCTCATGTCTCAAGTTATCTCAAAAATTTACCAGTTGATCTTCCTTGAGAAGTGCATGATAATTGCAAGGGTCACGAATAAACCTATGCTTCCAATGAGCAGTGAATAGTCTTGCAACTGGAGAATGGTAAATACATAGGAATAAACGAGTACTAGCACGGCAGACAAAATGATCGAGAGCCTTCCGGAGTGCAGTACGCCGGTCAAAAACCAGCCAATTAACCCGATAGTTGCGATCGCAGCCACAGCATAAGACCAGTTAAATCCAATATATTCTGAAAAGGAAAGGAGCAGCACGTAAAACAGAATCAATGCTGCGCCTACTAATCCGTACTGGAAAGGATGAATTGATTTCCGGTAAATCACATCCATCAGGAATATCGCGGCAAACGTCAACAGAATACATAAAATGGCATACTTAACAGACCGCATTGTTTTTTGATATCCATTTACCGGTATAAACAAGTTTGCACCGAAAGCAGAAGAACCAATTTTATAGCTAGTTCCGTCCACCTCTCTACATACTGCCTGAGTTGTGAATGGCTTATCCTTCCACTGCTGTGGGAAATCTCTTTTGTGGGAGAAGCTTTTCCATGTTGCCTTGAAACCTTTATCATCGCCAGACCACGTCTGCGGCAGTGTGTTGCCTGTGAAACTGGGGTGAGGCCATCTTGCATCGAGGTTGACAAGAGTTATTCCACCTACCGGAGTGAATAAGATACTTTCAGAGCCATTCAAGTTAAACTCGGTTGAAAACTGTACGCTCCTCAAATGGTGTTCAGCAAAGTTTGGTAGAGTTGCAATCAGCCCTTCCCCGGTATAAGGAACTTCGTTCATCTGAGGAGATAAAGCCAGAGAGGTATCGTTCCACTGGAGCGACAGTTCATTGTTCAATCCTTTGGGATCGGTAAGATTGATTTTAACAAAGGCCTCGTTCCACAAGATGGAACTTGCGGGAATTTTGAGGCGGTCAATGGAAGTACCTCCGAAGCCTCCCGTCATTTTTACCTGGGCGTTATAAAGTATTACTTTGTATATGCCTCTCGATCTTTCCTGCGGTTGCACTGTGGCATTGATGTTCAAGCGATCGGGAAGAATATAAGCGAAATGTTTCGCAAACTTCTGGCTGCCATTATTTACAGCTTCTATGTATGGCAGCACCAGCACTGGGCCTGATATGTTTTGTGACGTAGCCCATTTACTGCTTACTTCGGCAACAGCTTCTTTCTGTCGTTGTTCCCGTTCTTCAACAAGGTTTTGTACCGACATGGAAGGTATCATCAGGAAAAGCGCCAGTACTCCTATTAAAATTCCT
Organism: Chitinophagaceae bacterium; assembly: GCA_035644775.1. Lineage (GTDB taxonomy): Bacteria > Bacteroidota > Bacteroidia > Chitinophagales > Chitinophagaceae > Flavisolibacter. Next base: position 13,766 of record DASQNW010000297.1, read on the forward strand.
TTGAGGAGGAGTTTGCTTTTGTCCCATGCCTTTTGTACGATTGACATTTCCATTTTTACTTTGTTTACGTGTTATAAAGTGTAAGAGCAGAGTTTGCTGCTCATACTTTTGTTAAAAAGTGCTTTGAAACACAAAGCACTTGAGCAAAAAAATTTACTTTACCCTCCTGATCATTTGCTCCAGTGCCGCAATATGATCGACAAAGGCTTTCTGTCCTGCTTTCGTAATGGAATAAGTAGTATTGGTTTTTCTTCCAATAAAACCTTTGTGCACTTTGATGAAGCCATTTTCCTCTAAAGTAACCAGGTGAGTGGCAAGATTGCCGTCAGTAACTTCAAGCATTTGCTTCAGATCGTTAAAGCTTATTTCATCATTTACCATAAGAACACTCATAACACCCAATCGAATGCGATTATCAAAAATTTTATTTAAGCCCCATATCGGATTCTTCGAATTTGCCATTAGCCTTTATTACTAAACAATCAAACGGAAACAGACGCTTGCCGCTCATGTTTCCACCACATGGCGAAACCATAAACAATGTGCAAAATGCCAAAACCTGCAGCCCAGAAATAAAGCCCATAATGGATAAACTGGGTGTTTACTAAACCAAGGACAACTTCTGAAAGGCCTAAATAACGAATATCGTTAAATGTAAACTTACTTGCGTTTACGAGGGCCAGCCCGTAAAAAATGAGCGATAGTGGCGCAATAAACCGCCAGTCATTGTACTGGAGTAAAGCAAGTATGAGTAACCCTCCTGTAATAAGCGGGATTAGTAAATTGATAATAACCATCCTTGTAGTATGATCCCATAAAGGCAGCTTCGCCTGAGCCGCTCTTCTCCAGGTGAAAAAGAAAGCGGAAGCTAACGCTGCCGCCAGCACAAACCCTGCTAACGTTAGTAAATTGAGCTTTAGTTGTTCGAAAGCAGCACCGCTGTACCCTTGCTTGTTGTAAGCCTTGTAATACTCTCCTATCCACTCGTAGGCAAAAAAAGCTCCCGCAAGTGCCCAAACGCCCGCAGCAACACCACTTAAGCCACTAAGGGATAAGAATTTACTTGAACGCTGCATCATTCGGCGTATGTCTTCAAGAGCATCCAAATGCTGGCTTTGCTCAATCATAAAAAGTACTTTGAATAACAAAGTAAGCAAAATTTGACAACAGCCCAAATTTAAATACAAGCTGAAATAATTTTAGCTGCCTTCTCGATCTCCTGAAAACTTATGGTCAGTGGCGGTGATATTCTTAAGCAATCCGGCGCAAACAAAAACCAGTCTGTTAGCACCCCGTTGTGAATGCATCGGTCTACCACCTCCTTGCATGTAGTAAATGAATCAAATTTCAATGCTAACCATAAACCGAAGGAGCTAATACTTTCAATCCGCGGATTTACTAAAGAGTTTCGGAACAAATCAGCCTTTGCGCTTATTTTCTGCAGGCAGTCTTCATTAAGCAAAACTTCCATTGCTGCTTTACCTGCTGCGCAACACACTGGGTGGCCCCCAAATGTAGTTATATGGCCCAACACCGGGTTGGTTGTTAATGAAGCCATGATTTCGTTCGAAGAAATAAATGCACCTAAAGGCATACCCCCACCTAAGGCCTTTCCTAACAACAGAATGTCGGGTACAATGCCGAACTGCTCAAAAGCCCACAGACTTCCGGTGCGACCAAAGCCCGCCTGTATTTCGTCAAACACCAGTAAGGCTCCTGTTTCTGTGCACCGATCTCTCAGCGCCCGCAGCCATTTAGCTCCTGGAACTTTGATTCCTGCTTCCGCCTGAATAGTTTCTGCAACTACACAGGCCACCTGTTCTGTTATCCACTCAATATCGTCAAACGAGTCGTATTTTAAATGTATAATGCCAGGCAGCAAAGGACGATAAGCATTGCGCCAGTATTCATTGCCAATCAGGCTGAGAGCACACTGCGTAGATCCATGGTAAGAGTTCTCGAATGCAGCGATCTCTGTTCTTCCTGTAAAGCGCTTGGCAAGCTTCATGGCACCCTCTGTAGCTTCGGTGCCCGAGTTCGTGAAATACACAGTGTTCAACGATGCAGGAAGATGGTGGGCAAGCAGTGTTGCGTATTGAACCTGCGGGCTTAACACAAACTCTCCGTACACCATCACATGCAAATACTGCTGCAACTGCTGCTGAATTGCATGGGTCACCTGCGGGTGGCAGTGGCCAACATTAGCTACCGCAATACCGCCGATAAGGTCTATGTACTCCTTACCGCTTGTATCGGTAAGCGTGCAACCATCTGCTTTTACTACTTCTATTGCCAACGGAGTACCTGAGGTTTGTGCTACATGATCGAAGAATAGCTGGCGTAAATTCATGAACCAGATTGATGCACAAAGAACGGATAATAACAAACAGGTGGCGATTACCGACCTTATTGCAGTAACAATTCGTAATTCTGCAAAAGAAAAGGTTTATGGCAATTATATTACCAGTAGAAGGCAAGCACCCGAAGTGGGGAAAATCATGCTTTATCGCACCAAATGCAACCATAGTTGGAGACGTGGAAATGGGAGATGACTGTAGCATTTGGTTCAATGCTGTGGTTCGTGGCGATGTGAACAGCATCCGGATTGGCAATAAAGTAAATGTGCAGGATGGTGCTGTTATTCACTGCACTTTTCAACGAACGCAAACAGTGATTGGCAATAATGTATCGATCGGCCATAACGCTATTGTTCATGGCTGCTGCATAAACGACAATGTGTTGATTGGCATGGGCGCCATAGTAATGGATAATGCTTTGGTAGAGAGCAATACTATCATTGCCGCAGGTGCTGTGGTTCTCGAAAATACTATTTGCGAAGCAGGAGCCATTTATGCGGGTGTACCTGCAAAAAAGGTAAAAAATATTTCAAAAGAGAAACTCGAAGGGGAAATACTAAGAATAGCTAATAATTATCTCGGGTATTCCACTTGGTTTGACGTTGTAAATGAGGCCGGATAGCAATTTTATCAAAAACATTTACGTTCTTTAAGTACAATCGTATCGAATGAAGATTTTTCGCTTTCTTCTGATTACCGGCAGTTTTACCGCTCTGATATCGTCTTGCAGTGTGTTTAAAAAAGGAGAAGGTTGCCCCAGCAATGGCAAAAATGTGGGTGCTGAAAAGCTACTGGACGGCAGTAAAGTTCCTAAGGCAAAAAAATTCAAGGCATAACAATTGAACCAATGCAGCTTTAGAACGCCTCAGCTTGTCATAACAACAGAAAACGCCCTTTATGAGTCTTACCCTGCGAACCACCCTTGGTTTTACTGAAGCTGTCATTGATGACGACGCTAGCTTGAAACGCTTTTACCAGATAGCTGGCATTCTTTCGGACGATTTTGACGTGAATTTTACCAACAAAGAAGACGAGTTTGATGCAATTAGCTGGAACTTTTCTCTTGGAAATTACAGGTTAACCTTGCACTACAGCATTTACAACGGCATCTCCATCTTTCCGGCCAAAACCAAAAGTGCCAAAAAAAGAGAGAACAATGCAGTTGTGGAACTGGCTAATGTACTGGTGGGGAAACTGATGACCATCGATATGAAACGCAAGATTGCCTAATCATCTCACTTCCAGTTTATCCGCAAAAAACGATAGTGAACTTCTTGCATGCCTCAGTCCGACGATTATTATCACTTTCAAATGTCAGAACCTCACCATCTCTGCGCATCTATACTCTCCAGGATGTTGTAATAACTAACAAACCTAGCTTCGTCAATTTCTCCGTTTACCACAGCTTCCTTTATCGCACAATCCGGCTCGTTTATATGCAAACAATTGTTGTACTGGCAATCGTTTAACCTAGCTCGCATTTCAGGAAAATACCCAGACAACTCCTGCCGGCTTAAACCCACTAATCCAAACTCCCGCATGCCTGGAGTATCTATGATTGCACCCCCCGAAGGCAAATCGTACATCTCAGCAAACGTAGTGGTGTGCATACCTTTACCACTCCACCCGCTTACATCTTTTACCCGGATGTCGGCACCCGGCAACAAGCTATTCACAAAGGACGACTTGCCCACGCCGCTATGCCCGCTCACCAACGTTATTTTGTTTTGCAGCAGCTCCCTTATTGGCTCCACACCTTGGTGTTCTTTCATGCTCATCGACATCACTTTGTACCCGATGCTCCCATACATTTCCGTCAAGCTTTTGAATTGCTCCTGCTCCTTTTTACGATAGAGGTCAAACTTGTTAAAGACCAATATTGCAGGAACGTGATACATCTCACAGGCAATTAAAAAACGGTCAATGAAACCTTGTGAAGTTTTAGGGTCTTTAAGAGTGGCAATAAGTAAAGATTGATCAAGATTAGCTGCAATGATATGGTGCTGATATTTGGAGCGTGGCGATTGCCGGTTTATATAGTTGCGTCGGTCGTGTATTTTGGTTATGATAACAGACTTCTCACCTTCATTTTCCAACTCCATCTCTACTTTGTCACCTACGGCTATAGGGTTGGTGGAGTTTATCTCTTCGTCTATTTTGAAAACACCTTTAATCCGGGCATTCCAGTGGTTTCCATCATCATCCTTTACCGTATACCAGCTACCGGTTGATTTATAAACAACAGCCTGCATCGTCATGGGAATGTACGTAATAATAAATAGCGGAATATGATTTCAAGCGTCAGGAATACCAGCGCAGCTAATACAAAAGGCAGAAACCGTTCGTCTATTCGTTCCTTAGTTACCACTTCTACTTTAGATTTCTCGAGGCGGTCAATTTGTCTGTATATGTCTTTCAATCCTTCATTATCAATAGCCCTGTAATATTCTCCACCGGTTTGAATGGCTATTCGCTTCAACATCACCTCGTCCAGGCCTGCTGTGGCTCTCTTTGCGCCTCGTTCTGGCACAGTAGCATTGTGCATGGCATTCATCCCAATGGTGTAAACTTTTACTTTTCTGGACTTAGCAATTTCAAGTGCTGTGTAAGGATCAATCACGCGGTCTTCAGGTGGTTGTTCTTTTCCGTCCGTCAATAGTATAATCACTTTTGACTTTGCTTTGCTGGAGGTGAGCCGCTCCACCGACGAAGCCAACCCTTCGCCGATCAACGTGCCATCACGGAGCATACCATTCCGAAGCCCTCTTATCTGTTCCACCAGCATCTGGTGATCTGGTGATACGGGTACCTGGGTGTAGCTTTCACCGGAAAAAATCACTAACCCAATTTGATCAACCGGCCTAGACTGAACAAAGTTTACCGCAACTTCTTTTGCTGCTTCAAATCGGTTAGGCACAAAATCAGTGGAAAGCATGCTGCCGCTTATATCCATACACAAAACGATATCAATGCCTTGTCCGCTGGTTTGGCGCTGCTGATCTCGTTTTTGTGGGCGAGCCAGGGCAACGATAATACATCCCAGAGCAAGTAGCCTCAGGATAAAAGGCAACTGCACCAAAAAGTTTCTGGCAGTTCTGAGCTTAAACGCATTTATGTTGGTGACTGCAAAAGAAGATTTGAGCGAAGGGTACATGCGTGATCGCATCCACAGTAACACAGGAAGCATACCGAGAAAAGGCAGCACCCATTTATTTGCAAACGTTATATTTTCGAACCACTCGTACAGCATCATGATTGTTCTATTACATCAATGCTTTTATGGATTACCTCAATCGATTCTTTACGCTCCGCGTCTGTTGGCAACAACCTTGCAAACTTCACCGCATCACTCAGGCTCAAAGTTTGAACCAGCTGATGATACAAGCTTGAAGGCATGTTCAATTCTCTAATTTGCAATGCAAGATCATCTGTTGTTTTGGAGAAAGACTGAATGTCTTTTTTTTGGTGAAGGTATTTACGAAACAGATCTACCAGCTCTACGTAAAATAATTTTGCATCCATTGAATGTTGTTCTTGCCGTAGCTTCTTCAACTCTGAAATAGCAACTTTATATGCATCAATAACGACAGCAGGCGGCTCTTCTTTCTTCTTTTTCTTAGGAAACAAAAGGATGAACAAAAGCAGCAATAATGCGGCGCCTATAACATACCAGTACCAGGTGGTTTCAGCCGGACCCTGCACTGCGATTACGTCTTTCACATCATGATAATCCTGCTTAGGATCCATGGGCGAGAACGACACCTCTATACTTAATGGCGCTGTTCCATTACCAGACTTCTTATTGTTGAAAGAAGGCAGTTGCCACCTTCCGGAGTCCCAGCTAGTGAGCGTAATTCGTTGCGACAGCAATACTTCACCTCCCACTGAGGAAGTATCAATTTTTGATTTCTTTACAATTTCGAAATGTGGAATTGAATCGATGTCAACAAAAGTTATGGAAGCAGCATTCGCAAAACGTGCATCGAGAATTAAATCGAACTGTTCGCCTATAAAGATTTTGTTTCTGTCCACAGCAGCCACAAGAGAAGGCTTCGGCTGTGCATTTGAACAGGTACAGATTAGCAGGGCAACAATTAAGAAGTGTGAATGCTTCATCTGTTATATTCTGCTCTTGAAAAAATGCTGCAACACTTTGATGTAATCTTCATCTGTACGAACGTGCAGCAGATTGCTACCTGCTTTTTTGAACGTGTTGTTGCTGTAATCGGTTATACGGAAAAACTCCTGCTCATACTCATGCCTCATTAGTTTACTTGACGTATCCACCCATTTTGACTGTCCTGTTTCTGCATCTTTCACACGGATCATTCCCACTGTTGGCAGCTGCATATCCATGCGGTCGTATACTTTAATGCCTACTATGTCGTGTTTGTTGCCTGCTACCCGAAGTGTGTCAGAGTAACCAGTGTCAACAAAATCGCTTAAAATGAACGCAATGCTTTTCTGCTTTTGAATATTGTTGAAATACTGCAAAGCAGTTTTTAACTGGGTGCCTCTGCCTTCAGATGAACTAGCAAGCAGCTCCCGTAAAATGTACAATGCATGTTGCTTTCCTTTTTTTGCGGGGATGTACTTATCAATCTTATCGCTGTATAAAATTGCACCGACTTTGTCTCCATTGTTCACAGCCGAAAAAGCAAGTACGGCTGCTATTTCTGTGGAAATATTCTTTTTGGTTTCACCTATGGTCCCAAACAACGAGCTTGCGCTCACATCTACCAACATCATTACAGTAAGTTCCCGCTCTTCTTCAAACACTTTGCTGTAAGGATGCCCAAACCGTGCAGATACGTTCCAATCAATGAACCGTACATCATCACCTGCATAATATTCTCTCACTTCTCTAAAGGACATACCGCGGCCCTTAAAAGCACTGTGGTACTCTCCGGAAAATAAGTCACTGGCTAATCTTTTGCTCTTGATCTCCAGGTTACGAACCTTTTTTAATATCTCAGCCGTCGTTAGCATTAAGGCATGTTCACTTTTTGAAGAATCTGTTCAACTACATTTTCGGCTGAAATATTCTCTGCTTCTGCTTCGTACGTAAGCCCAATCCGGTGGCGCAACACATCAATGCAAATGGAGCGAACATCATCGGGAATAACATAGCCGCGCCTGCTTAAAAAGGCTTGTGCCTTTGCCGCTGCGGCCAGGTTAATACTACCGCGTGGCGATGAACCATACGATATAATCGGCTTTAGGTTTTCGAGTTTATATTCCTTTGGTTCCCTGGTGGCAAATACAATATCCAAAATATACTGCTCCACCTTTTCATCCATGTAAATGTCCCGAACCATTTGGCGGGCATTCAGTATCTCCTGCATGGAAACTACCTGGTGTACTGCTGGAGCGCTCATTCCCTGTACGTTTTGGCGGATGATTAACTGCTCTTCCTGCCGCGATGGATAACCCACCACAACCTTCATCAAGAAACGGTCTGCTTGTGCTTCTGGTAGTGCATAAGTGCCCTCCTGTTCCAAGGGATTTTGAGTTGCAAGAACCAGAAACGGATCCTCAAGCTTGTAAGATGTGTCGCCAATGGTGATCTGCCGTTCTGCCATTGCCTCCAATAAGGCGCTTTGAACTTTTGCCGGTGCCCTGTTAATCTCGTCAGCTAAGATGAAATTTGCAAAAATGGGACCTTTGCGCACTACAAATTCGTTGCGCTGCTGATTGTAGATCATGGTTCCGATTACATCAGCAGGTAACAAATCGGGCGTAAACTGAATGCGACTGAATCTTGCATGTATAGCCTGGGCGAGCGAGCGAATGGTAAGCGTTTTAGCTAACCCAGGCACTCCTTCCAACAATATATGTCCGTTACTCAGCAAGCCTATCAGCAGCCTGTCCAGCATGTAAGATTGCCCGATAATTACCTTCCCAACCTCCGATCTCAGGTGCTCTAAAAACTTTCCTGAATAGCCCACCCTTTCATTTAGTTGCCTTATGTCTTCTGCTGTTCTGGTCTGAACCATAGTAAAAGCTTATTGGTTAATCTATCTTTTTGTTCTGAAATAGTGTAATGATCTTCTTAATTTTTGATCACGATAAGTATTTTCCTACAATAGGTAATCTGCGACCTACTCCAAACGCTTTACAGCTCACTCTTATTATTGGGCAAAATTGGTTTCGTTTGTATTCGTTTGTATTTACGAGCTTCAGTATTCTTGCTACGAGTTGTGGATCATAGCCCTGGCTGATGATTTCCTTAGGCCCTTGTCTTAACTCTATATATTGGTAAAGTACGCGATCCAATATTTCATAATCTGGCAAACTGTCGCTGTCTTTTTGATTAGGTCTTAATTCTGCAGATGGCGCTTTGGTCAAAATATTTGCAGGTATGATTTCTCTATTCTTATTGATATACCTGGCCAGTGCATACACCTGCATTTTATACAAATCTCCAATTACGCTCAGGCCACCGGCCATGTCACCATACAGTGTTCCGTACCCCGTAGCGAGTTCACTTTTGTTAGACGTGTTGAGTAGAATATAATGAAACTTATTGGCTAAGGCCATCAACAGGTTGCCTCTTGAGCGGCTTTGAATATTTTCTTCCGCAATGCCAAACGGCAGGTCTTTGAACAAAGGCTTCAGTGTTCCTAAGAAAGCATCGTACACTTGTTTGATGGGAACAACATCATACTGGTTTCCTAGGTTTCGAGATAGCTGCTCGGCATCACTAACAGAATGTGATGAAGAAAACGCGGATGGCATCAGCAACACGTGCACGTTTTCAGCTCCTAAAGCGTGCACTGCTAACGCCTGCACCAATGCGCTATCAATTCCGCCACTTGCACCGAGCGTAGCTTTTTTGAAGCCCATTTTGCAGAAATAATCACGTATCCCTAAGATGAGGGCATGGTATATTTCATCTATATTTTTTTCGTTCATCAAATAGTGCAAGGTGTCGGTTTCGCGACCGACTTCCGTAGCAGAGTAATAGTACTTGTGTGCAACTGCTTGGCTCTCAATATTTGGCTCTATACTGTTAGAAACAGTAGCCTGCGCATGCTGTTGCCGCACTCCCGAAGTTGTGTCGTGCACCAGGTATGCCTTTGTTGATGACCGGCTTGAACGGAACAACGTTTGCACGTCTACTTGTTGATAATCTTCTTCGAAGTACTTCATTTCATGCACCAGTTCAGCGTTGCTATTATACACCAGGCTGCCCCCATCAAATACAATTTCAGTTTGAGATCCTACAGTGTTGCAGTATAGTACAGGCAGCCCGTATTTTGCTACTGTGGCTTCAACAATGCTTTTTCTTACTACATCTTGTGCATAATTGTATGGCGATGCAGACAAGTTCAAGACAAAGTCTGGGTGCTGGTGCACAAGATCGTCAAGCGGAGAGCTGCGATAAAGAGGATTGTCACCAAGGTTCCAAATATCTTCACAAATGGTCAGCGCGATCTTATAGCCTTTGAAGTGGATAACGTTCCATTCGAAACCAGGTTCAAAATATCGGTTCTCATCAAACACATCATACGTAGGCAAAAGCGTTTTGTGCACTTCGCTGATTAGTTGCTTTTCGTATAGAAAGAAAGCGGCGTTGAACAAATCCTTTCCTTCAGGTGAATGGTTTTTTGCAGGACCTCCAACAACTACCCCTATGCCGTCTGCATGTTGCCTGATGCGATCTAACGCTGCGTATGATTCATTAATGAAATCGTTAAATTCGAGAAAGTCGCGAGGGGGATAGCCGCAAATACAAAGCTCCGAAAACAACACCAGGTCAGCACCCGCCTCTTTAGCTCTATCAATTCCATAAATGATTTTGCTCGTATTCTCTTCAAAGTTTCCGATGTGGTAATTTTGCTGCGCTATGAATACTTTCATTGTACTATATCTTCATCTTTGTTAATCTAAAGGGCTTTTTCAAAGTTCTGCATTAATTAATTAAATCTGCCCGTTGAGCCACTTTATGAAGAGATTGAACCTATTAGCAATTTTCGTGCTGCTTATCGCCTGCAATAATGGAAAGGATAAACCAGATGTATCAAGCATCAAAGTGGATGTTCGCATTGAAAGATTTGAACCTGCTTTTTTTGCAATCGACACGAACAATGTGGCCGCCGGGCTCGCAAAACTCCGCAATCAATTCCCGCGTTTCTATCCCTTCTTTATGCAACAGATTTTGCAACTACATCCAGCAGATACTGCTGCTCATACTGTGGTACGCAGCATTATCACGAGTTATGCAGGTCTTTATGATTCGCTCCAAATGAAATATCGTAGCTTGGATGCTTTAAAAAGAGAACTTACTGAAAGCTTTCGTTTTGTTAAACACTACTACCCTTCCTACTCCGTTCCTTCCATCATCACTTACATAGCTACGCTGGACGCTCCGGGTGTGGTGTTAACTCCCGATTATATTGGCATTGGCTTGCATCAGTTTGCCGGTAAAAACCTTTTACTCTACAAAGATGACCAGGTGCAACAACTCTATCCAAGCTATATTTCCAGGAGGTTCGATAAGGAATACATGGCCGTGAACTGCATGAGAGCAGTTGTTGATGACGTGTACCCCGACCAGAGCACCGGTAAGCCATTGATCGAGCAAATAGTGGAGAAAGGAAAGCAATGGTTCTTGTTAGATCATTTTCTACCTGATAGCCCTGATAGTGTAAAGACCGGCTACACAAAAAAACAAATGGAGTGGGTAAAAGAAAACGAAGGAAATATCTGGAGCTATCTGGTTAAAAACGAAAACCTCTATTCAATCGAACCGCCAACAATACAAACATACATTGGCGAAGCTCCTTTCACACAAGGGATGCCTGAATCCTCACCAGGGAATTTAGGTCAATGGATTGGCTGGAGAATCGTGCAGAAATATGCAGCTGAAAACAAAAAACTTACTGTGCCGCAAATTCTACAAACACCGGCAACAACCATCTTCAATGAGGCAAGATACCGGCCTAAATAAAAGATCAACATTGCTGCCACTACTGTCCCTGGGCAAGACTGTAACCTTTCTTGTTGTCCCACATATTCAGCAACTCAAAAGAACCAATCTTAAATTCAGCACATAACGTAACATACAGTCCAATTATATCCAGCTGTGTTAGCGGCTGCTCCGTCAAACTCTCAAACCGAACATTGTACAAGTTTACAAGGTTGGTATAGCGAGATCCTGTAGGCCACACCTGAGTACCACGATTACTGATGCTTATAAGTTTAAATTTATTGCCACCATGATGCTGGCATTTTTGAGCAATCACCTCCGGTTGCTCGCTGCATTCGATGAACATATCAACTCCGGCTATTGTTTCGTTGAACAGTTCTTTAGACACCATCATTGCATTCTTCTCAAGTTTAAAAACAGATGGAGTACCCGGCTTGTTCGCTACAATCTCTTTCGCTCCCTGTTTTGGCTTCTGCCCAAAGTTGGAGATCACAGCCTCGGCGAATTCAGTGGTGCTCGCTGCCGGTTTTGAACGGTCACCAAAATCTCCTGTACGCACCCCTTGTTCGAGCGTATACAAAAGGGCATTTTCAATAACAGCTGCATTTTCAGTTAACCCCAGGTGGCGCAGCATTGCCAATCCACTCAGCAACAAAGCGGTAGGGTTAGCAATGTTCTTACCTGCTATGTCGGGAGCAGTGCCATGCACTGCTTCAAAGATTGCTATATGGTCGCCGATGTTTGCCGAAGGAGCAAACCCTAATCCCCCCACAAGGCCGGCACACAGATCAGACATAATATCACCTTGCAAATTTGTCAGCACTACTACATCAAATTCATCTGGCCTAACAACCAGCTTCATGGCCAGGTCGTCCACAATTTTGTCATCGGCATTCAGCTCCGGGTATTCTTTCGCAACTTCATAGAAGATATCGAGGAACAATCCATCGGTGAGCTTCATGATATTAGCCTTGTGGCCACAGGTAATACGACGGGCGCTTTTTTGCCGGGCCATTTCAAAGGCATATCTAATCACTTGCAAGCTGCCTGGACGGGTAATAAATCGCCGACTTAACGCCACATCATGTGTAAGCATATGCTCAATGCCCCCGTAAGTATCTTCAATGTTTTCCCGGACTATAGTAATGTCGATGGGGATGCCTGCTTTTGAGAAAACCGTGTCTACTCCATGCAGCGTCTGAAAGACTCTTTTGTTCGCATATGTGTTCCATGTTTTGCGGGCCGTAACGTTTATACTTTTCACCCCTTTTCCTTTTGGGGTTTCCATCGGCCCTTTAAACAGAATCCCAAGATTCTCAATAGTTTGTTGAGCTTCTGGTGTCATACCATTAGAAAAACCCTTGTCGAATACCCACTTACCCATGTCCACATTCTCGTACGATAACTCAACTTTATTGGAATTAAAAATCATCAATACGGCATCCATAATCTCCGGCCCAATTCCATCTCCTTTCGCCACAGCTATTTTCATATTTGGTATAATTTTTTGCTCTTCAAAAATATGCTTGTTTGAACTATGAAAAATTGTGACCTTATTTAAACTAATTATTTTTACCAAAATGGTTGTGTTATGATCAGCAAAATTTCGGAGGGTGTGGAGATTAGCGTGGAGACTTTCTATCAGCAGGATTATTCCAACCCTATGTTATCAGAATACATGTTTGCATACCGAATAACTATCGAAAACCACAATAGTTTCCCGGTTAAGTTGCACAGCAGGCACTGGTATATATTTGATAGCAATGGAGAATACAGAGAGGTTGAAGGAGAAGGCGTTGTGGGCGTTCAGCCAACCATCAATAGTGGCGATCACTATCAATACGTGAGCGGATGTAACCTAAAGAGTGAAATGGGACGGATGCACGGGACTTATGTGATGGAAAACATGGACACCAAACAAGTATTTGAGGTGAATATACCTTCCTTCGAAATGATATCGCCATTCAAGTACAACTAGTAGGCTATTATCGTTGTAGCTCCAGCTAAGGACTAATATTGTGGTACTATAACTCACTTCATCCCCGCCACATACCGGCTATTGTGTCAAAGCACTGTTAAACCTTCTTCGATTTTACATACCCATTCTTCAGAAGCCATTGGAGTGTTTTTTCCCGCTGATCACCTTGTACTATGATTTCACTGTCCTTTGCTGATCCCCCTGTGCCGCAGTGGTTCTTCAACAGCTTACCCAAGGCCTCGAGTGCATCGCTGGTGCCGATAAAACCCTCAATTAAGGTCACAGTTTTGCCGCCCCTTCGCTTTGTATCGAGCCTTACGCGAAGCATCTGCATAGCGGGTGCTAAAGTCTCCTGAACATCCTGCTGTTCCTCAAACTTGAAATTCGGATCGGTGCTGTAGACATACCCGTGCTTATCTGAATTGCTTTTTTTGCTCATCACTTCCAAATTTAGATTGCTTCGTACTGGTCACTACAGGTGGTTTATTCAACAAAAGCTTTGAGGCTTAGATCAACACTGCGAGCCTGGTGAATGAGACCGCCTACGCTCACATAATCGACCCCGGTTTCAGCGTAATGTTGCACATTATCCAGGTTGATTCCTCCACTTGCTTCTGTTTCGAACTTTCCGTCAATAATAAGTAAAGCTTCACTGATTTTCTCTGGTTTAAAATTATCAAGCATGATGCGAAATACTTTTCCTTCAGCCTTATCGGCAAGAAGCTGCACATCATCTAAGGTTCTCGCTTCCACCTCGATCTTTAGATCGGGACGGTAACGCTGCACATAATCAAAAGCTCTCCCCACAGCTTGTTCCAGCCCGCCGCAATAATCTATGTGATTGTCTTTGAGCATGATCATGTCATATAAACCAAACCGGTGATTAACACCACCTCCTATGCGAACCGCCTCCTTTTCCAGCAGGCGAAAATTTGGTGTGGTTTTTCTCGTGTCAAGCAATTTAGTTTTGAACCCTTCCAATTTGTTGGTGTACTGTTTTGTCAAAGTCGCTATACCACTCATGCGCTGCATACAGTTCAGCACCAGCCGCTCTAATTGAAGTATCGTATGAACATTCGTTTCTACTTCAAATGCTATTTCCCCTGGCTTCATTTCATCACCATCAACCTTGTAAGAAGTAAACTGAACGGAGGGCTTTCTGTACCTGAATATTTTCTCAGCTATCTGTAGTCCAGCCAAAATGCCTTCCTGCTTTATCTTCAATATTGCCTTTCCTTTTGCATCTGCAGGTATGCAACAGAGGGTTGAATGATCTCCCTCACCAACATCTTCCATCAGCGCCTGGTCAACAAGCTTTCCTAATTGTTCATCAAAATTCTTCATGCTACAAAAATAAAAATCCCGTCGTGCCATGAGCAGACGGGATGCAAATTATGTTCGTTTCTTCACAGAGGCTGAATACGTATTTCTTTCACCGACTGCCTTGCGTTCTTTGTCTTCATGAACACTGTTGTTCTGTAGTTGCCAGATTTAGTGCGCAATGTGCCAATGCAGAATTGATTACCACTGTTGTCGCCTTTGTGTTTTGCTTCAAAGCCAATGACATTATTCGTAGAAAAGAAATCGCGCAGTATCATCAATGCCTGTGCTTTGCTGTAGCTGTCACTTTTCTGAGGCAAGGTTAATTCAACATTGTCATCCATGTATTTCGAAACTTCTGCAGCATTGCCTGAACGTAACGCATTAATGACGTCGTCAAGACCGCTTATTGGCAAAAACGCTGTCGTAATGATGAACAGAATCGCACAGAAAAAAGTAAATATTTTCTTCATACACGTCTATTTTCAACTGCATTGATCGAAAAACATGCCATGGTAGGGAACCTTAAGAGGAGCTTTGTCAAAATAAACAAAACCTTTGCTTTTCCATAGCTTTGCACCCTTCAATCTAAAGTTTTATGCCGGTTCGGAAAGTTATTTTAGTTATTATGGATGGCTGGGGGCTGGGGCAGATTAAGTCCTCTGATGCAATCCAAAATTCACATACCCCTTTTGTAAGTTCATTATATGATCAATATCCAAACACTACTTTAACTACCTGTGGCGAAGCGGTAGGCTTGCCTGAAGGGCAGATGGGGAATTCGGAGGTAGGACATCTCAACCTTGGCGCTGGCAGAGTGGTTTACCAGGAGCTGCAACGGATCAACGTAGCCATTCGCGAAGGCATACTGGCCCAAAATGACGCGTTTCAAGCCACACTAATGTATGCTGTGGAAAATCAAAAGCCACTCCACTTAATGGGATTAGTTAGTGACGGAGGGGTTCACTCGCACATCAACCACCTATTTGCGATTCTTGATTTGTGTAAACACAAAGGTTTAAGAGAAGTGTATGTACATGCATTTACTGATGGTCGCGACTGTGACCCCAAGAGTGGCTTAAATTTCATTACTGCTTTAGACGAAAAGTTGTCCACCACTGGAGGCAAATTAGCGTCTATCAGTGGTCGCTATTATGCCATGGACCGGGATAATCGTTGGGAGCGGGTAAAGCTTGCCTACAATACAATGGTGAACGGTATAGGCGAGCAGGCGAGCTCAGGACCAGCAGTAGTTGCACAGTATTACGCGGCTGGGGTTACTGATGAATTTATTAAGCCGACCGTTCTCATCAACAACGGATCACCGGTGGCTACCATCAAAGAGGGAGATGCAGTCATTTGCTTCAACTTCAGAACTGACCGATGCCGGGAAATAACAAGAGCGCTCACGCAGTCGGATTTTCCTGATTATGAAATGCAGAAGCTGCGTCTTTATTATACCACAATGACCGAATACGATTCAACATTTGAGAATGTGCATGTCATCTTCAACAATGATAATCTCGAAAACACATTGGGTGCCGTGCTTGAGCACCATGGCCTGAAGCAAATACGCATAGCAGAAACAGAAAAATATCCGCACGTTACTTTCTTTTTCAGCGGCGGCAGGGAAAAGGAGTTCATAGGTGAAACACGCATCATGGTGCCATCTCCAAAAGTGGCTACCTATGACCTGAAGCCGGAGATGAGTGCCTATGAACTAACGGAGGCTATAGTACCTCAAATTAACTCCGGCGAGGCTCACTTTATTTGCCTCAATTATGCCAATGCAGACATGGTAGGGCATACCGGCATTTGGGAAGCAGCAATCCGCGCCGTCCAAACAGTGGATGAATGTGTACAGAAACTAGTTACTGCAGCCTTAGAAAACGATTATACGGTTTTCTTAACTGCAGATCATGGCAATGCTGATTATATGATCAATGCAGACGGATCTCCCAATACGGCACATACGTTAAATCCTGTACCGTTATTTATCATCAGCAATGACTGGAAAGGTCATGTGGAAGCAGGTAGGTTGGGCGATATTGCACCTACTATTTTAAAGATGATGGAATTACCGATACCGATAGAGATGACGGGAAACATCCTTGTTTGACCGGTACCTTGAAATAAAACAGGTGGCACAGGCGTTTTGTAACTGTCTCCATTAAGCCTAATTTTTCTTGGATTTTTATTTTAGGGGTGCAGCATTCTACACAATAAATTGTCTAAATTACAGGCAACCACAGGGGTGAATATGACCGAGGAAGCCATTTTACAAGGATGTTTGAACAATAATCCTGCAGCACAAAAAGCTTTGTATGTAAAGTACAGCTCAAAAATGTTGTCGGTTTGTTACCGGTATGCACATAACCGTGAAGATGCGGAAGATATGTTGCAGGAAGGGTTCATCAAAGTGTTTGGTCAAATACACACTTTTCAAAACAGGGGTGCATTTGAGGGTTGGATCAGGAGGATTATAATTCATACCTGTATCAATAATCTGAAGAAGAACAAACGCTTTAATGAAAGTGTAGATCTTATTCATGCAACGAGTATGCAAGTGAGGGAAGAGACGATTCCGTCTATTATCCAGGCGAAGCAGGTAGTGGAATGTATACGATTGTTGCCGATCGGCTACCGAACGGTTTTAAACCTGTATGCAATTGAAGGCTTCTCGCACAGGGAAATAGGTGAGATGCTGGACGTTGAAGAAAGCACGAGCAGGAGTCAATACACAAGAGCTAAAGCCATGTTGGAAGATATTTTGATAAAGAAGAAAATTATACAAAAGCCAAAAACACCATTGCTCATTGCATCCGGAGGGCAATAATCCACGTCCCCTAAATTGCTGACTGATTATGGAGAGAAATTCTACTAACGAAAACTTTGAGCATTTCCTGCGACAGAATGCTGAAGCTTTTAGGATGCATCCTTCTGAAAAAGTTTGGAACGGCATTTCTAAAAACCTGCATCGTGGTAAAAGACGATTTTACTTTGGATTTTTAACACTGCTCATCTCGTCTTCTCTTCTGGGGTATATTGCTTTTAACCACTCACCTGACAAAACAACTACTGCCAGCAGAACAACAGCTCCTTCCACAAACACGGGACGCACCAAGGACAGAAGTGCAATTAACCAACAGACTGTATCAGAAATTGCAAAGGTTTCAACTACTTCAGAGGCGCCAACGAAAGTATTTGCTCAACCGCGTGAATCTGGAGAGCGCCAACAACTATCTGTAAACATTTCACCTGACGCAGCCACAGGGGATAAAGCGGAATTAGGAGAAGGGCAACATAAACCGCTGTGGCAGGCAAATTTGCTCACCGTCTTTGGATCAACTGGTTCGATTAATCATATAATAAAAACACCAGAGAAACCAGCAATTGATGCAAGCAATCCACCTTTAGAAGAGAAGGCACAGACAGAAACGGCCCAACTACCAAAGAAGCAAAAAAAGAACAGCAGGTTTAGTACCATGTTTTTCTTTGCACCAACTATCAGCTATCGTAAGCTTTCTGAAAACAAAACCTATCTGCGTTCTTCACCTGTAGGTGCCCCCTACAGCTATGCAGCTCTATACGATGTAAACAGCGTTGTAACCCACAAACCCGATATCGGTCTTGAGTTTGGAGTTACTTCTAAATACGACCTTACCCGTAATATCAAAGTGCGTGCTGGACTTCAATTTAATGTAAATCGCTATGATATAAAGGCATTCAAATATGTGCCGGAAGTAGCAACAATTGCATTAAACAATCGCTACCGCCCCGATTCGCTTAACACCTTGAGTAATTATCGCAATTTCAATGGTGGAAAAACAGACTGGTTGCAAAACTTGTACTTCCAGCTTTCTGCACCCATAGGGCTTGAGGTAAGGATCAAAGGAGATGACAAAATGTATTTTGGTGCAGCAAGTACAATTCAGCCAACCTATGTAATTGGTGACAGAGCTTACCTCATCACCGCCGACTATAAGAACTATGCACAGGTTCCCTGGTTAATACGTCGGTGGAACGTAAATACAAACCTCGAAACTTTTGTAGCCTACTCCACACGAAAAGTAAAGTGGCAGGTAGGACCGCAGGTGAGGTATCAGTTGCTTTCCAGCTTTGCAAGCGAATATCCGGTTAAAGAAAATCTTTTTGATTTTGGCTTAAAAGTCGGAGTATCATTTAACCAGCAACGGTAGCATCCAGACTAATTGCTTATCAGCCCCGCAGTGCGGGGTTTTTTGTTTGCAGACCGTAATTTTACATGATGACGAGATTCCTTTGCGTGTTGCTGCTGTTGGTTTTTATGTGCTCATGCAAAAACAAGGAGGAGCAGCAGAATGAGCAAGAGCGGTTTTTCCCCGTCTTATCTTTTCTTAAAAGCCAGGTAGCACACGTCGATACATCGATGTACCGGATCATTAAGGTTGTGCGGCGGGTAAGCGGCAACGACACGTCATTTGTAAAGAGAGAGGAATTTAGAAAAGAGGCAAAAGACTTTCTGGACCTGCCAGACATAAGCTCAAAAAAGCTAAAGGATGATTATAAAGAAACGCAGCTCTATGACCAGGATCTTGATCAGGTGATATTAAACTATATGCCGAAAGAAGATGATGCAGAGATCACAAGGCAGGAAGTAGTGATCAAGCCTGATCCTGGTGGTGACAAAGTCCAATCTATTTTTGTAAATACAGTGAAGAATTCAGCACAAGAGAGAACTCAAAAAATAATGCTGTGGGAAGTAGACAAAAGATTCAGAATCACTACTTCAATTCAAAAGGCAAATATGCCAGAAAGCACCGAAACCGTAGAAGTGATCTGGAACGATTTTGCTGCACCGCAGTAGCAGAAGAATGACATGACGCAAACAGAATTTCAGCAACTATCACACAGCTTGCCTCACTTGCCCGGCATTTACAAATACTACGACGCCAGCGGACAGCTGCTCTACGTGGGTAAGGCAAAAAATATAAGAAAACGAGTCAGTTCTTACTTCAATAAAACCTTATCCAGTTATAAAACACACGAACTCGTAAAGCGCATCAGCAAAATAGAGTTCACAATCGTAAATTCAGAGCAGGATGCTTTTTTACTCGAGAACTCTCTCATCAAACAATACCAGCCGATTTTTAATATCAATCTCAAGGATGACAAAACCTACCCATTTATCGTTATTAAGAACGAGCCCTTTCCTCGTGTTTTCCTTACACGGCAAAAAATCGATGACGGCTCTCAATATATTGGCCCCTATACTTCGGTAAACAAAGTAAGAGATTTGCTCAACTTCATCAGGCAAACCATACCGTTAAGAACATGCCCTCTAAACCTTACAGAAAAAAATATTGAGAAAGGAAAATTTAAAGTCTGCCTTGAATATCACCTCGGAAACTGCAAAGGTCCATGCGAAGCACACCAGGGCCTTGAGGACTATAACGAAAACATTCAACAGGTAAAAAACGTGCTTAAAGGCAATCTTAGTTCCGTTATACACCATTTCAAGGCCCAGATGAAAAGATGTGTAGAAGCATTGGAGTTTGAAAAAGCGGAAGTGGTGAAAAAGAAGATTTCTTTCCTGGAAAACTATCAATCAAGATCTGTGGTAGTAAGCACCACTATGCACAACCTTGATGTATTCTTCATTAGTATGAAGGAAGATGTAGCCTATGTTAACTACCTCATGGTTTTTAATGGGGCCATTATACAGACGAAAACGCTTGAAGTAAAAGCGCAGCTCGATGAAACTCCTCCAGAGGTACTTGCTTTTACGATTGCGCAGCTTAGAACCACGTTTAACAGCGAAGCGAAGGAAATTGTTGTGCCCTTTGACCTTGATTACAGCGAACCCGACGTATTCATCACCGTACCTAAAGCAGGAGACAAAAAGAAGCTTTTAGAGCTTTCCGAAAAGAATGTGCAATATTTTATAAGCGAGATGAATAACAAGGCTCGCCTAAAGTTGAATTCCGGTTTAGAAAAGCCTGCTGTACTGCTGCAGATACAACGTGATCTTCAATTAACAGAAACACCGGTGCATATAGAATGCTTTGATAATTCTAATCTTCAGGGCAGCTATCCGGTAGCAGCCATGGTATGCTTTAAAAATGGTGAACCCAGTAAAAAGGATTATCGCCACTTCAATATCAAAACTGTAGCAGGCATCAACGACTTCGCATCTATGAAGGAGGCGGTTTACAGGCGTTATAAACGGCTAAAAGAAGAAGTGCAAACTTTCCCCCAATTGGTGATTGTTGATGGTGGAAAAGGCCAGTTAAGTGCTGCTTTTGAAGCTATAGTGGAACTGGAACTCAGTGGCACACTGACAATGGTTGGGTTGGCAAAGAACGAGGAGGAGATATTTTTTGTTGGGGATAAGGAGTCTTTGAAGTTGCCGTACGACAGTGAAAGTCACAAACTGATTAGAAAGATAAGAGACGAGGTGCATTCGTTCGGCCTCAACTTCCACCGGAACAAAAGAAGCAAGGGAACTTTTAAGAACTCCCTGGAAGATATTAAAGGGATTGGTGCAACTACAGCTCGAACGCTATTAAAGACCTTTAGATCTATAAACAACCTGCGCACTCAGCCTTTGGACGAGATAGCAAAAGTGGTGGGTGCGTCGAAAGCTAAACTAATTAAAGAGCATTTCGATGGTTCCCAGTGATGGGCAAAAAAAAGGGACCAGGATAAAAATCCAGCCCCGTTTAAAATCCAATATCCTATGAAAAACCGAGGTAAAAGTACAACTTTTTGGCAGACTTCCTATAGCTGTAAGCTATAATCTTGGACAAAACTTATCCACGATTTTAAAAAAAATCCCGCCTGTTGGCGGGATGGTAAGTTTAGCAGATGGCCAAATCAATATGACCACAGATCCTGCTCGTAATTAAAAATTCTTTCGCGGATGTTATCACCTTCCAGCAAAGCCAAAATGGGATCTTTGATCATTTGCCTGATCATCCTGTTACCGGGATTATCCAAAGTGGACTTGATCACATAGCTGCTGAACATACGGCTTTCAAACAGCTCTTCCCAAGTCATTCTTCCCATTCCCATATTTTTTGGATTGTATACTTCGTATTTAGCCAAAGTTGGGCGCAGATCCGGGTAATACACCCAGAACATTGCAGAGGTTCCTCTCTCCTGCCCATTTGGCAGGAACAAAGTTTTCAAAGGAGTTATCCCAATTATTCTTACAAATAAGCGGCTGGCTTCACGGTCAAATACCCACTCTTCCTTAATTCTCAACTTCATTACCGTATTAGGATCAAAGCTGGCCTGTGTAACGCGGTAGCTAACGATCTTGTTTGGATCATTGATATCGCGAACCGCCACCGTATC
>DASQNW010000298.1:0-2226 GCA_035644775.1 Chitinophagaceae bacterium
TTTTTAATAAAGTCAAGCTGAAGAAACATGGACTTCTGCGACAACAGAAATACCTATTACGTTAGCAGTCATTGTAAAGCGGGGCAAAACAAACAATTTTCTTCAGTAAAAAAATGATAGACAAAAACTTTACACCCCTTCCTGTTTTAAAAACAGAAAGGCTGACATTGAGGCAACTCAGAATCAATGATGACAAAGGAATATTTGCTTTGCGTTCGGATGCCGACGTAAACAAATATCTTAACAGGAAGCGGAGCAAATCAATTGATGACGCAAAGAATTTCATCCAGATTATTAATGAAAACATTCAAAGGAACAATTCGATTTACTGGGCAATTACATTAAATGGTACTGACAAACTAATCGGTACCATCTGTTTATTTGACTTTTCAGATGACAATTTGAAAGCAGAAATTGGTTATGAATTATTACCCGGCTTTCAGGGAAAAGGAATAATGCAAGAAGCAGCTTCGAAAGTAATTGACTTCGGAATTCAACAGATCGGACTAACTTCAATAGAAGCTTATACTCACTCTGAAAACCAAAGTTCAACAACACTTTTGGAGAAATTAAATTTTAAAAGGCATAGTGCTGCTGACGACAACCTTATGATATTCAAATTGACAGTTAATGGCTAATAGAAAGAACAACGATCGCTAACAAGGTGTTTATAAAAATGGTGACTGGAGGTTAGTCCTTCAACTATGAATCGCTATTTTGCTTTTGTGGATAATTGGAACTGTAATTTTTCAATTGACACAACTTCATAAACACTTTCTCCGTTGTGCGTCACCTTATCGAGTGTCCTTCTATAATTTAGCAGATTAAATGGGTGTTCTGAAATTTTCCTAATAACTTATCTGTAGTGAACAATTTAATAAGCCCTGCACCAAAAAGAGAACTAAAAAAAATTCTTGGTAGTGCATTTGGTATTGCAGTAATGGTAGGTGGAATTATTGGTGTAGGCATACTACGCAACCCGGGTTCTGTGGCAACAATGTTGCCGGATAAATGGCTGATACTAACAGCGTGGATTTTGAGTGGACTATATGTCTTCCTGGGAGTAAACTCATTAGCAGAACTTGCAACCATGCTGCCCAAAGCAGGCGGTCCCTTTAATTATGTAAAACGGGCATTTGGAGACTATGCAGGCTTTCTGACAGGTTGGTTCGACTATATTTCATTCTGTATTCCTCCTGCTTATATTTCAATAGCTATCAGCGAATATCTTGCTATACTCTTACCCGCTTTAAAAGGATATGAAACAGTTATTGGGTTCATTTTATTAACAGCATTTTCTTCACTGAATTTAGCAGGATTGAGAGGTGGAAGCCTTGCACAGCAGATTACCAGCTTTATAAAAGTATTGATATTTCTGGTGCTGATTATTTGTTGCTTTTTGTTTGGAGGAGATAGTGTACAGGCAGCAGAACTAAATTCCAATCTAAAGCAAACAGCAATGTTTGGCGGATTGCTTCTTGCTTTTATTGGAGCCATACAATTGGTACTCGGCACGTACGATGGCTGGACGGGACCTGCTTATTTTGCAGAAGAAAATACCAATCCTGGAAAAAGTATTCCGCGGTCTCTTTTTAGCGGAGCATTGATTGTAATGCTCATTTACGTTTTAATCAATGTAGCCTTATTTTATCTCTTACCGGTTTCTGCCATTGCCGGTTCTAAACTTGCCGTGGCAGATGTAGCCCAGGTAATTTTTGGACCGGTGGGTTATACCATTCTTATGCTAATTGCTGTTTTCTCCTTACTCGGTATTTTAAATGCGATAATTATGATTTGTCCCCGCATTTTATTTGGACTAAGCCGGGAAGGCTTTTTTATTAAAAAGGCAATGCTCGTTAATAAAGGAGGAACTCCATTCGTAGCATTGATCATTACTTTTATAATACAAACAGTTTTGGTTATTGCAGGTTCCTTTGAGCAACTTTTTACATTAGCCACATTTATGAACATGCTGGTGTTAATTTTTGTGTTCGGCTCTGTTATTAAACTCCGCAAATCAGCACCTGCTTTGCCCCGTCCGTATAAATCATGGGGTTATCCATGGACTACATTGTTGATGGTGCTCATTTCTATTGGCTTGTTTGTTAGTTATACTTTTGCGGATACTTCCAATTTTGTTGTAATTATGATCCTTATTGCGTTGTCATGGCCCGCTTTCGTGTCTATGAAACGAAATAAATCAACAGATACTGAGCCTCATAAAGG
>DASQNW010000299.1:0-10046 GCA_035644775.1 Chitinophagaceae bacterium
GCAAATTGATGATGCAGCCGCTAAGCCTGAGATCAAGACTTCAGCTGAAACACCTACTGAAACACAAGCGGCCCCGAAAGAGGAAGTAAAGCCTCATGCCCAGCCGGCAGCAGAATCTCAGTCTGCGGCATCGGTGCCTAACGACATCAAAGCAACTCCTGTTGCTTCTGCAATCATTGCCGACAAGAAAGTAGATCCAAAATCGATTCAACCAAGTGGTTTCAATGGTAAAATTTTGAAGGACGATGTGCTGGGCGCCTTATCAAGCCCAGGCCGCAAGCCAGGAGTAGAGGCGTTCAACCGAAACGAACGACGAGAGAAAACGAGTGCACTTAGGAAAACAGTGTCGCGTCGGTTGGTTGAGGCAAAAAATACTACAGCCATGCTCACTACTTTCAACGAAGTAGATATGAGCAAGATTATGGCAATTCGTGCGGCGAATAAAGACAAATTCAAGGAAGCGCACGGGGTGAATCTCGGCTTTATGTCGTTTTTTACTAAAGCAATCTGTTTTGCACTCCAGGAGTGGCCGGCTGTGAATGCATACATCGATGGCGACTCTATTATATATCATGAGTTTTGTGACATTTCCATTGCGGTTTCTGCACCAAAGGGGCTTGTGGTACCGGTGATTAGAAATGCCGAGAGCCTGACTATGTTTGAAATCGAAAAGAAGGTAGTTGAGCTGGCAACTAAAGCACGGGACAATAAGCTTACTATGGAGGAAATGCAGGGCGGCACATTCACCATCACTAATGGTGGGGTTTTTGGATCTCTGATGTCAACGCCAATAATCAACATTCCACAATCAGCCATTTTAGGCATGCACAAAATACAGGAACGCCCCATGGTGGTTGATGGGCAAGTGGTTGTTCGCCCAATGATGTACTTAGCCCTGAGCTATGACCACCGAATTATCGATGGGCGCGAGTCGGTTGGTTTTCTTGTGCGAGTGAAAGAACTGCTTGAAACCCCTGAGCTTTTACTTTTTGGTAAAGACCCCGTGAAGGCATTACTGCAACTTTAAAATTGTATATTGTCAAAAATTCAACACTATGAGAAGATACCTCTTAACTGTCGTGATTGGGTGCTGTGTTTTGCTTTTTGCATGTAAGAAAGACAAAAGTGCTGAACCTGGCGGAGGCGGTAATGCAGCAGGTGGTTTGCTTACGAAAACAGTCACCAAGCAAGGCAATGATTCAATAAGTGTGGCCTATGGCTACGACAACCAAAAGCGTATTTCTTCATATTCTGCTACCGGTGCTATAAGTGGCACGGCTACAACGTTTGACTTAAAGATAACCCGCAATGGACAGGGGGTGATACAAAGAATGGTTCAAAAATCAAACATCTTAACAAGTATCGGCATCGATAGTGTTGTGCAAACTGTTTACTATGATGCTGCGAGGTCGCGCTACACTGCTTCAGCAAACAGGTATGTAAGCAGCCTGGGTGAGTTTAGGGACAGCACTTCTTTTACATACAATAATGCTGGCAGGATTACGGGGCAAGAGTATTTTTTTGACGACGGCACTACAGGCGGCTATATAGAGTCAGAAAAGACCGAGTACACCTACGATGCAAATGGCAACATCACAAGAGAAAAGATGTTTGTGTATGATGAGACAACGGGCACGTATGATGCATACCTCGAGACAGCATACGAGTATGACACTAAGGTAAATCCGTTGAATATTGGGGCCGAGGCATTTCTACTGGGTGATTTAAGCCTTGCATCAAAGAACAATAGAACTAAAGTCACTTCTACTGATCTGACCGATCCTGACAACAACGATGTAACCACGATCACTTATGTTTACAATACGAGCGACAAGCCGGCTTCAGCTGTGCTAGCGTCTTCCACTGGTGGTAATGTTCAGGTAACGTATACTTATCAATAAAGCTCAAATGAATTTAACAAGGAGCGATTGTAGTTTTACAATCGCTTTTTTGTTTCTCAGATGTTTGTACAGGCTTACCTTAAAGTATCGCAGGATATTCTCGCATCGTATAAAGGAGAAGAGCCCTTTAGTTCTTTTCTTAAAAAGTTTTTTGCCCATCATAAGAAGTTTGGGTCACGTGACAGAAAGAATATAACCGGCTTGTGCTATGGCTACTTTAGGTTGGGTAAGGCTCTTCTCAATCTCGAACCGGAAGATCGTCTGATCATCGGCAGCTTTCTATGCAGCCATCAAACTGTTATTGTCGATAAACTGCGACCTGAATGGGCGGCCTACTCCAGCCAGCCCCTTAGCCGGAAAATTGAACTTGTATCTAATCTCTATGGTTTCAAAGCCGAAGACATTTTCATGTTTCGCGATCAAGTTTCTGAGAAGATCGACCTGACTACATTTTCCGAATCGTTTCTCATCCAACCAGATGCACACCTCCGCATCAGGCCAGGTAGAAAGAGACAGGTAATAAGCAAGCTTGCAAAAGCAGGTGTTTCCTATGTAGAGCTCTCCGATAGTTCGCTCGCGCTTCCCGCAGCAACTAAACTTCAGGATTTTTTGCTTGTCGATGATGAAATAGTGATCCAGGACTTCAGCTCTCAGCGGGTGATAGCACCCGTAAAAAGTTATTTAAGCGGCTCTGCTAAACTTGCCACCGCCTGGGATTGTTGTGCTGGCAGTGGCGGTAAATCCATCCTGATTAAAGATAGCTTCCCGGGTGTATCCTTGACGGTTACGGATATACGAACATCAATTATCCAAAACCTAAAGAATAGGTTTGCAAAAGCCGGCATCCAGCAGTTCAACGCTTTTGTTGCAGATGTTGGGGAAGACGGTTTTAGTCTCAACCAGCAATTTGATCTTGTATTATGTGATGTGCCCTGTACCGGCTCTGGCACCTGGGGAAGAACACCCGAACAACTGTTTTTTTTTAAAGAAGACAAGATCGGCTATTACAGTGAATTGCAGAAAAGGATACTTGTTAATGCAGTTAAATCTGTGGCCCGCGGCGGCCTCCTGCTCTACAGCACTTGTTCAGTCTTTAAGGAAGAGAACGAAGCTATCGTGGCTTTCATCAAGGAGATATCTGGCTTTAAATTACAGGTTCAACAATATTTTACTGGTTACGAACTTAAGGGAGACAGTTTGTTTGCAGCCTTGTTCGTGTCAGAGCTTTAGCAATTTTCGAGTAGCTATGAGACTATCCTTGTCATAAATGCTTATGAAATAGACTCCCTTTGAAAGGCGAGCACCGTCAATTTCAAAGTTGGTAATACCTTGGGCCTTTATTCTTCTAATTATACTTAACGTTTGACCTGAGGCACTGGAGATTTTTATATAGAAATGCTCAATAGGCTTTTTAATTGTCGTCTGCACAACAAACTTGCCATTGGTAGGATTGGGCGTTATAGTTATCGTTTCCGTCAGATTACAGGAAGGAATTATTTCACGTGATATTGTGTCAATGTAGTCTGCCTTGAAATTGGCAAATGATGTATCCACAACTTGCCGTATTCTGTACGATATCATACCGCCGGAAAGTCCTTCCAGATTATCAACAATAGTATAGGTATTTTGGGTAAATGCTGTTCCCGTACCATTTTGTTCTGCTACTTTGGAAAACAAGGTTTCGCCCGGTCCTTTTCTTTCTACTTCATACCTCATTGCGGAAATATCACTGCTTGTCCATGTAAGTGTAGCCGAGCAACCCTCTACTACAAGTGTTGAACTGGCGGCCGTTTTTAGATTTTCGAGCAACACATCAAGATTATTCAAGGCACAAAGTCCGCTTGCTTCTGTACTGACAGAGTCAATATAATCGGCTGTGAATTCGGCGGCCGCGGTGTCAATAATTTGTTTGATCCGGTAAGTTACCACTCCGGCAGGAAGCCCATACAATGTATCAACAAACTCGTATGTGTTATTTTCCAGGGTTACTCCCGAGCCTGCAAAATCCGCGATCTTCTTGTAAGCAGTTTCGTTTGAAGCTTTCCGTTCTATCTCGTACTTCATAGAGGCAGCATCTTTGCTTTTCCACGTGATGGCAGATATGCAATTAGATGTGTTTACCTGGCTACTCGCGTAATCCTTCAACAGTTGCATCAATGCCTTTTTCATGTCCGGTATTCCATACCCTATTCTGTTGTTCGGATTTGCTGCTGTTGACCCCGCCAATCTGATGGCATTAATGATGGTCATGTTGTTCAACTCAGGAAATCCCTGCACAAGGCAAGCTGCCAGCCCTGCAAGATTAGGGCACGAAAAAGATGTTCCGTTGGCACCCCCGATAGAGCCGTTTGGATTTTGCACAGTGGTTCCTGCGCCTACCGAGGCTACATCCGGTTTTATTCTCCCGTCCGCTG
Source organism: Chitinophagaceae bacterium (assembly GCA_035644775.1). Classification (GTDB taxonomy): domain Bacteria; phylum Bacteroidota; class Bacteroidia; order Chitinophagales; family Chitinophagaceae; genus Flavisolibacter. The sequence continues at coordinate 4,316 of DASQNW010000299.1, forward strand.
TCGGACCATAGCTCGAGAACGACGCAACCTGGCCACTCACATTTACTGCACCAACCGCAAGTATGCTGTCCGCATCTGCTGGTGTAATAATATACCGCCAGCCCGTGTTTCCTTCATTACCCGCGGAATTCAAAACCAATACTCCTTTTTTAGCCGCGAGATCGGCCCCTATAGCAGCTATCGTGGTATTGCCATTCATGTCTGCATAACCGTGGTTCTGTGTAGGATCATCAAAATGATAGTACCCTAACGAAGAAGAAATGAGATCGCCACCAGCACTGTCAAGTCTTTCAGCACCACAAACCCAGTTGTGTTCTTCAATGAGGTATTCGGTAGCTGCTTCTTCTGTTCTGAATAAATAGAACGATGCTTTTGGTGCCGTCCCAACAAAGGTGCCGGGCAGGTTAGCTGCGATGGTAGTAAGGCATTGCATGCCATGTGCATCATCTTCTGAGACACTGTTCTCCCGTGCAACAAAATCCCAGGTGCCGAGAAACTGCCCATTTGTTCGGGCACTATCCAAAGAGCTGACGACGTTGAAATTTTTGTAACCCGCATCAAGCATCCCAATGATTATATTTTCTCCGCGAAGTCCTAAGTTGTGCAGGAAATTTCCGTTGTGAATCCGCACCTGCCCGCTGGAATTTCCGTAATTGTACAAATCTGTTTGTAAGCTTTCTTCACGGGCTTCATTGGTAGTAATGAGTGATTGATTTTCTACAAACTTTTCTACTGTTTCCTGCGTTGTTCGTACGCGAGTTGCGATTCTGTTAACGGCAAATACAAAAGGGAAGCTGTTGATTTTTGTGAGGGCGTTTTGATCTGTTACTTGTATCGAAACCTGGTTCAACCATTTGGAAGCATTTAAAATGGTGACACCTGCAACCGATTGCAAGCTGTCGATATAGCGTGAGGTTACTGGTAAATCGGTGCTATCAAGAGGGATGGAAAAACGTAGCCGGCGTTCAATTGCTCTTGAAGAAAGATAAGAAGCAGGATTAGAAAGAGTATGCTCGGAAAAAGCTTTGTTTTTAAACTTTATTAGATATCGTTGTGCACTTACTCGACTAACAGTAATTACAAGCAGAAAGATTGCTAACAACAAGTTCCTCATAGAGCGCTTATCAATTGTGATCCAAAAGAGATCTTTTTACACCAAATCCAACTTTAAAAGGTGAGCCGTTCGGATTTGGTTGATATTCCCACATAATCAACTCCTGGTAAACAAGGCCGATGTTTTTAGCATATTTATCAATCGAGTATGTTCGAGAGCCAAATGATGCAGCGTCTGTTACGGGTGCATTTAGAGCCTCGTCTGGTCCGGAGACTGTTATTACATCGTGTATGGTTTTGCCGTTAAGTTCAACGCTCTCGTTCTTGCTGGTGTAGGTGAACTCCCAATCTTGGATATGATTATGGCTATCGTCATGGAAATCGTACAAAGAACTATACAGTCCATGAGGTGTAGATGGCGTGCCTGACGAAGTATGTCGATAAGGCTTCCACGTAGTTCCTTCACTTAAGGGACTAATGAGTCGGAGTACACGGATATTATCGCTCGTCACTTCAATTTTCTGGTCATAAGGTGTTACAAATAGGGCTCCACCGGCAGACCAATTATTCTGTCCTGCCACATCTCTTATAACTCGATTTACGCGGTACGTAGTTCTGCCAAGATTATCTGTCAGCTGTTGGCTTACCTCTACTTTCTCCTGGTAGGAACGAGCTTCTTCTTTTCTTCCGTTCTCCGTGAAGATCATTGAGTCTAACCTATAGATGATAAACTTTCCGGGAATGAGTGGGAGATAATCTGACACCGGTTCCATCTCTAAAGTCTCTGTCTCCTGCTTGCTGCAACTGCTGAGGATGAGCAGTATTCCAGTAATACAGATAATTGAAATAAGAGTTGCTCTCATAAGTAGAATTGGATTCTTCAATGCAGCAATAGCTGCTCAAAGCTCTAAACTAACAATAAAAAACGGCAAAATGTATAGTCTATTGCCTATAGCCGCAAATTGGTAATCTACTGCTAACCAGCCGCTCAGGGGGTACAAGCAACTGAAGCGCCTTTCTTAAGGGAAAGATCTATGAATAATGCCACCCGCAATTACGTCCGTATCCTCATAGAAAACTGCACTTTGACCAGGCGCAATACCTTTAGCGCTTTCAAAGAACCGAACTTTAACGCCGTGCTCGTTTGGCGTAAGCTCAGAATAGCTGCCCGGATCTTTATATCGGATTTTTGTGACCGCTTCAAGAGGTGAAATAATCGGATCGTACTTTATCCAATTCAATTTTGTCACTTGCATCTCTTCTTTTGCAAGATCTTCTTCATCACCAAGTACTACGGTGTTAGTTGCAGGATCTATTGAAGTAACGTAAGCCGGTTTTCCGATTGCTATATCTAATCCTTTTCGTTGACCGATGGTATAAAAAGGGTAGCCTTTGTGTTTACCGAGGGTTTTACCATTCTTATCAACAAAATAACCATTTGAAACCTGCGCCTCCAGACCGGGCATTTTTCGTTTCAAAAATCCACGATAGTCATTGTCGGGTACAAAGCAGATTTCATAGCTCTCACTCTTTTTCGCGAGTTCAGGATATCCAAAATCATGAGCCATTTGTCGAATCTGAGTCTTGCGGTATTCTCCAAGAGGAAGTAAAGTACGGCTCAACAAATCTTGCTCAAGACCCCAAAGCACATAGCTCTGGTCTTTTGTTTCATCGACTCCTTTCCTGATTACATAACGTCCATTCTCATGCTGGTAAACAGAAGCGTAATGCCCAGTGGCGATGTAGTCACACCCCAACGCGTTGGCTCTTTTCAACAAAGCACGCCACTTGATATGAGTATTGCACAATACACACGGGTTTGGAGTACGACCGGCCAAGTATTCTTCGATAAAATTTTCAACAACAAACGACCCGAACTCCGCTCTTATATCGAGAATATAATGAGGAAAACCATGATCCACAGCTGCCATGCGGGCATCATTGAAGCTATCGAGATTGCAACAGCCAGTTTCTTTTTTGCTTCCACCAACTGCAGCATAGTCCCAGGTCTTCATAGTGATGCCTACGACTTCATACCCCTGTTGGTGAAGCATCAATGCGGCGACGGTGCTGTCTATACCGCCGCTCATTGCTACTAAGACCTTTCCGCTTCTGTTCATGAACAGCAAAGATACAAACCAGCTCAGTGGCTATTGCATGAGTTAAACGTTAAGAATCCACCATTGCTAAATCGCGAGGCGCAAGTGCTCAATACAAGGCGCTATGGGTTAGAAGTAGAAAGCTTTTTTAGATATACAAAGAGGAGAGGAGTTGAGCAATATCTTCAAATAGCGAGGTCGTCTACTAAGAAGTTTCAATTAAGGTTAGCAGGAAAATCTACATTGTTATGCAGACATTGAGAGCTTTTGAGCGAGAGCTTAGTTTACAGACAAAAAAGGCTGCTCTAAAAGCAGCCTTAAAAACTTATTTACCGTTGATTACGTCTTTTGCCCTTTGGATCTTTTCCGATGATCCACCCGATGATGGTTTTTCACCTCCGTCATTCCGCCTTACTGGAGTGTTCCTGCCTGTATTGCTACCGCCGTTATAATATCCTCCTCTTCCGTAATTTCCATTTGCTCTTCCATATCCATAACCAGCACCATAACCATAAGGTGAGCCGTATGCACCTGGACCTACCGGAACTACTTCATAGTACCTGCCGCTGTAAGGATCTCTCACGAGCATAGGTGCATTACCATAAAAATATGGGTCCGCGTAGACTTGTCTGCGAGACATGGGGCGATCATATTCATCCTCGTATAAAGGTTGAGACATGCCACAGCTCACAAGAGTTACCGCTGCAAAAAGAATAACCAACAACTGAATAAAACTGAAACGCTTCATGCTTTTGAATTTCCGTAATAGATGCAATTTTTTGTCCAGAAATTCATAACGAAAGCCTAGTGCCAATGGTCGCTCGACCTCTTAACAATCTATGTTGTGAATGGTAGATTTTGCTGTTACAAAAAGAGTTAAACGGCGGCAGTTTTCAGCAATTTATCGCGTCTTCAACCGGTACTTTTTTGTTACCCGCGGGCTGTTGAAATAACGGTTGAGTTCCTCCTCTGTCAAATCGTTGGTCAATTCCATCGGAACATCAATCAGTTGTACTTGTATTTGCTTAAGCTCATCTTTCAGCTTGCCTATTTTTCGGCTAATCTCCCAATCCTTTTCTCCTAAAAGCTGATTATCGTACAGCATGTATTCAAGTCTCTTAATAGAGGTCCTGATCAATGCTGCCTGGTTCTGGTCTACTGCCCTGTTTGGAACAGTAGCTTCCTTAATGGGTACCATGGCAAGCCCCACGCTCGGCAAGATCTTACCGTTTCGAACAGCTGTTTCATTGTTGGACGTGGTGAGAATAGTTCCCGTTAAAGAGGTAGAGGCAGAGGTCAGATCGAATGCGGTGCGAGTGTTTTTAGTTTTTCTCAATTTTTTGTCAAGCTGAAGAAAGGTATATTTAAGCCTGGTAAGGTAGGACCTTACATTGGCTACTACTTGCGTATATTCCTGCTGCGCCAGGGGATAGTTCAATGCATCTCTCACCACCAGTTTTACCAGTGCTGTATCTTTTACCTGGAACCGAGTGGTACCAACAAAATTCAGATTCACCACCTTTACTTTAGCTGAATCCCGCTCAGATACAAAATCGTATGGAGGTGTCCACTTAAATTCCTGGTCACATTTTTTTACATCTGTATATCCATAGATTGGCTGATTAGGCAGCGTAATGATCGTTTCAAAAGGGAAACTGCCATCTTCACACAAGATCTTAAAGCTTATGGGCGTGCCTTCATCAATGTAGACTGTGCCGCTCACTGCCGGTTTCACCTTGGTAGGGATGATTTCTGTATTGTAGAAAACAATTGTAAAGCCGGTATCAACCCGCTCAGCCGGATCATTCAGGTTCTGAACTCCTATGGCTACTTTATAATTAACATCGTACTTAAGTTTACCCGACAGAAAATAGGATTTTTCTGCTTTAAAATTTAGTTGGCCGTTGTCTTTATTTACCCGCAAGCCAACCGGTGAATTTTTAAGATACCAGAAATAATTTTCAGGGTTTTTATTTATCTGCAGCTGATACGTTAGAGTGGAGTCTACGTGTAGCGTAAAGTATGGATTCAGGTTAATGATACGAAGAGTAGTATCGGGGTGGTACACCTGAATAGAATCTTGCTCCTGTGCTGAAGCACAGAGAGTAAAGGCACAGTAAAGTACTACGCAATAGATCTTCAGTTTCATAGTGTGCAATATTAAGCATTAATAAAAATCCCCATCGTAGAAACGACAGGGATATTAAAACCAAAACCAACTGCTTATGAGAAAGCGTTTATTGAATTGTAATCTCTTTTGCGGGAGCTTTAACTTCTGCTTTATGCTGCAGGTTAAGTACTAGCACGCCTCCCTCATATTTCGCTTCAATATTTTCCGTATCAATTTTTTCACCCAAAGTAAAGCTGCGTTTGAAAGATGAAACCCGGTGCTCTCTTCTTATGAATTTGTCTGAAGTTTTTTGCTCTTTAGTTTTTTTCTCCGCAGAGATGGTTAAGATGTTCTTATCCAGCCCTATTTTAAAATCGTCTTTCAAAAAACCAGGTGCGATCACTTCCAGCAAATATCCGTTAGGTAACTCTTTGATGTTTACCGGAACAGTTTGGTTGACACCAGTTGC
>DASQNW010000300.1:0-4490 GCA_035644775.1 Chitinophagaceae bacterium
GCTGCTTTGTCTGTGACTCCCTTCCACAAAACACCGAGCACAAAAATTACAGCTACAGGTACAGCAATGAACGCCCAACACTCCTGGAAATAAGAAAAGATGTAGTCAAATTTAGAAACAAGGGGCGCCCATAGTGCTGCTATCAAAAGCACTACAGCATTGGACCAGCGGCCGACGCGAACTGTTTTTTTCGGATCGGGTTCTTTTCTGATGGTTCTTTGATAAATATCTATGGTGAAAATTGTGGCAGATGCATTGATCAACGCTTCCATTGCAGATAAGGAGCCGCCAATAAGGGCAGCAAACACTAGACCTTTCAGCCCTACTGGCACCAACCTGTTTACAAGATATACATACGCTTCGTCAGCGACCTCCAAGTTGGGATTCAGGGCATGTGCAATAAGACCCGGGAACACATCTGCGATTGCTACGCCGATGCTTAATATGCCAACTACGAGCACACCCATCTGCGCATGCCACATGTTCTTGGCGCCTAATGACGATTGGTTAATAGATTGATTGGTGCAAAAAAACCAAATGTTGGTTGATATCATCAACACAAACAAACCCGACCCCGGAAGGTCCGGGTGATTGGAGGGCAAAATCAAATGAGCCCGATCTCCCGTGCCTATGATCTCTTGCAATCCGCCGGGCACTTCTCTCCAACCTAAAAAAAAGATGAGCAAGCCGCTGCCGAGCAACAGCAAAGACTGCCACACATTGGCCCAGGCAACGGATTCCAAACCACCATATATCGTCAGCGTTCCGGCAATCACTGCCAGGATTACAATACCCGAATACAAGTGCAATCCAAACAATTGTTGCAGCGCAAAAGCGCCTGAATACATTACACCTGCCAGGTTAATGAAAATGTAAGTAAGCAGCGTGATCACTGCAAACAACGAACGTACTTTACCACTGTACCGCATCTCCAAAAACTGCGGCATCGTAATCACTTTTTTACGGATATAGAAAGGAATGAACAAAAACACCAGCAACAAAATAGCCGGACCGTTCAACCACTCCCAGTTCGCCACTGCGAGACCGTGGCGGTAAGCAAAGCCTACTGAACCAATTAGTTGTTGAGAACTGATAGCCGAAGCAATGAAGGAAAAACTAATGACAAACCAGGGTAGCTTGTTTTGACTAATGAATAATTCTGAAGCAGAGTGTTTCTTTTTTCTGCCGGCCCAAAAACCGATGCCAAGCAGCACCACGATATAGCCAAAGAAGATGAGGAGGTCGGGAGTGGAAAACTGCGCCATAATGCATCTGGTTCTGGTTGCCTTTTGATCCAAAAAGTAAACAATTTTAATCCTTTTTTGTAAACAGCAGAAGAATTTACCTTTATTTGTACAGAACCAATCGTATGAGTCAATTGCGCTTTAGAGATAAACATGTTTTCGTCACCGGTGCTGCAAGGGGGATAGGGTTTGAAATAGCCAGCCAGTTTGCAAAAGAAGGTGCCGTTCTCACACTAGTAGATGCTAACGCAGATAACCTGGCGAAAGCCACTGCGCTGTTCCAGTCCAGGGGTTCAAAAGTTTTCAGCCAAACTGTGGATGTCTCGAATCGGGCGCAGGTAGAAGAAGCCGTTCAAGCATCAGAAGCATTTCAGCCCATTGATGTTTTGATCAATAATGCCGGAATTGCGCAGGAAGCTCCGTTTCTTGAAATCACAGAACAGGATTGGCGGCAGATTATTGATGTCAATCTCACCGGGATGTTCTTTGTTTCGCAGGCCGTGTGCCGGAATATGGTGAAGAGAAAAAAGGGTGTGGTTATCAATATGGGCAGCAAGAACAGCATTGATGGTGAGTTTGGTTACGCTCATTACAACTCCTCCAAGGGTGGCGTGATGATGCTTACGAAAACAATGGCACTGGAATTAGCTCACCTCGGCATCAGGGTGAACGCGGTCTGCCCCGGATACATCCAAACACCAATGTCTATGGAAATTGATTCACCGGAATTCACCCAAAACTTTGTTGACAGGTACATTCCGATGAACCGCCCTGGTAAAGTAGAAGACGTGGCGCCTCTGTTCCTTTTTCTTGCCAGCGACGACAGCGGCTTCATAACAGGACAAAGTTTTATTGCGGATGGAGGTCAGCTTGCCGGGCAAAAACCCGGAGAAGAGCTCGCTATGAAAGTGAAGTAAACAACAAAATGGTAATTACATATCCAGAACATAAGCCTCGCCCCTTGCAAAGTGCTGAATCAGGGCTTCTTCCGCTAGAGCAAAATTTTTCTTCTTGATAGCTTTCAGAATTTTTCGATGCTCTTCATCCGTTTGCTGGTAGTCATCTAAATCCACCTGTGCCTTTCCGAGCTTTTGATGAAAGAGTGGAATATGGCTGGCGCGGTACGCCTCCAGCAGCTTCTTGTTTTCCGAACACTCTATCAGGGTTTCGTGGAATTTTATGTCTGCTTCCAGTGCGCCATTAAAATAGCCTGCTTTTACCATGTTGGTAAAATCCTCACAGATCTTCTCCAGCTTTTCCCAACTCTTTTTGTCTGCTTTTTTGATGATCAGCCGCAAGGCCCCTATCTCCAGTATTTCCCTCAATTCCCTGATCTGGTGCACGTCGGTGGCGGTAAGCGCCGTTACGAAATATCCCCCCTTCTCTCCTGTCGCAACGAGCCGCTCGCCCAGCAGACGCGTCAACGATTCACGAACGGCCATCCTGTTTACTTCCATTTTTCGCGCCCAAACATCTTCCTTGAGGCGGGTGCCTGCAGGCAATTGATTACTCAGGATTTTCCTTCGAATTTCCTCGTATACTTTCAGCGATAAAGAATCTGCTTTCATGTGCTGTAAACAAAAATTATCCTAAATTGTCGACATAAGTTTGCAAGTAAACCTTCAATCAACGGTAAAATGAGTCTGCAGGCAAGTATATCCCGGATGACAGAAATCAGCCATGAAGCTAACAAATTTATTGCTGGGGGCGTAGTGTCGCTGAACAGGAAGGTATCACCTGCCATCATCTTCAAACGGGGTAAAGGAAGCAAGATTTATGACGTAGATGGAAAAGAGTATATCGACTATCATGCTGCTTTTGCACCTCACTTGCTCGGGCATAACAACGATGCCGTTAACAGTGCTGTCACGTCGGTAATCAGCGATGAATGGTCGCTCTTTGGCAGTGGAACCAACGAACTCGAAGTGCAATTGTCGGAACTGCTTTGCAGATCAGTGCCATCTTTAGAATTAGTTCAAATCACCAACACCGGAAGCGAGGCTACAGCACACGCCATCAGGCTTAGCCGCGCCTATACAGGCAGGGAAGACATCATCCTGATGCTCGGTGGTTATAATGGCTGGCACAACGAAGTAGCCCGTATTGTGATGCCTTCATTAGAACATATCGGCGCACGAATCACGGGAGAATATCCCTTTCTTGCTTCATCAGCAGGCATTCCTGAAGGCACCAAGGGGAGAGTTCACATAGTTAACTTCAACGACCTGGAGTCGGTGGAACTGGTGCTGCAGAAATACCCCGTTGCCTGTATACTTACCGAGCCTGTGCTGCAGAATATTGGCGTAGTACTGCCTCAGCCCGGCTACCTGCAAGGCCTCATCAATCTTTGTGAACAATATGGTGCGCTTTGCGTATTCGACGAAGTGAAAACAGGTTTTAGAACAGCCTTGGGCGGCTATCAATCTGTTGCAGGCGTTGTTCCGCACCTATCGGTATTCGGTAAGGCAGTAGCAAACGGCTATCCTTTAGGAGTTATTGGCGGGCGGAGAGATATAATGGAGCTGTTTGATGCAGCCGACCCGGCAAAACGTGTGTTGATTGCCGGCACCTACAATGCACACCCGGTAAATACAGCCGCCGCCATTGCAACGTTGCAGATTTTGCAACATGGCGAAGTATACAAGCACTTAGAGCAGGCAAGCAATGATCTTTATTCGGGGCTTGAGCAGATTTTTGCCACAAAAGGAATCAGCTGCACCCTCGTCCGAAATGGTTCTGCGTTTTGTCCTTACTTTATGGATAAGGCTCCGGCAGACCTGCACGACATCTTACTTCACCATCAGTTTGAACTGGATCTGCGACTAAGAAAGGCTTTAATCGACAGAGGCATTTATCACATTCCCATACCGTGCAAGCAAGGCTCTGTCAGCTACGCACATTCAAAAGAAGATATAAACAGGACGCTGGAGATCACTGAAGATGTAGTGAGAACGCTATAACCCCATTTCTCAAACGCATAATTCCCGAAATCAGATTCAATATGAAAAGACTTGCCATCTTGCTCCTATCTATTATTGTATTGTCACTGCCCGCCGCTGCCCAAACAAAAACAGAGTTCGGCGCAGGCGCCGGCGAATACAAAGAACTTTTTGACGCCCTTCAAAATCTGCTGCATCAGTCCAGCTATGTAAAAAAGGTGAAGTTTAATGGAAAAGAACGCAACCAGTTTGTGCCATGGATACGTGATCATGTGCATGTGATGAAAGCGATGAAGTACCTCACACC
>DASQNW010000301.1:0-3945 GCA_035644775.1 Chitinophagaceae bacterium
CGACCTGCATATTGGCGGCACAGATCAGACCCCTGTTGTGGACGGCGCTGTGAACATCAATGAAGGAACCAATTTCAACATCGTACTTCCGCAGGCAGAGCAGGGTATTGTAGCAAGAGAGGGAGTAGTAGAGTTTGTTGATTTTGATGCCCCGGAAAATGATTCATTATTCCGAACAGCATACGATTCACTTAATGTCGCAGATATTCTCGGCTTTGATGTTTCTACTAATATCACCTTGCAAAAAGAAGCAATCTTTAACGTGATTGTGGATGCAGCAAACGGCGATTTCCTGAACCTCAGGGGAACCGGTCTGCTTTCGGCAGGAATTGATCCTAGCGGTAAAATCTCATTGACCGGATCCTATGAAATTGAAGAAGGTGCTTACCAGCTGTCATTCAATTTCCTAAGAAGGCGTTTTGACATAAAAAAAGGCAGCAAGATTGTTTGGATGGGTGAGCCTACAAGTGCTGAACTAGACGTTACAGCAGTGTATGTAGCGAACACAGCGCCACTCGACCTGGTAGAAGAACAGGGAGGCGAAGAAATAAGAGCAAGGCGCAACTTGTATCTGCAAAAGTTGCCCTTCCAGGTATTACTGCAATTAGGTGGCGAGCTAATGAAACCTCAAATTACTTTCGATATTCTACTGCCTTCGGACAGGAACTACAATGTAGGCGGAGAAGTGGTAGCCAATGTAAATACGAGGTTAGCTCAGTTGCGGCAACAGCCATCTGAACTCAACAAACAGGTGTTCGCGATTTTGTTGCTCAATAGGTTTGTAGGACAGAACCCGTTTGAATCGAGTGCTGGCGGGTTCAATGGGCGCAGCTTTGCACGCCAGAGTGTTAGTAAACTAATGACAGAGCAATTAAACAGCCTAGCCGGTGGACTAATCAACGGTGTAGATCTAAATTTTGATGTAGCCTCCAGCGATGATTATACTACCGGTGACAGGCGTAGCCGCACTGATCTGAATGTTGGTCTCAGCAAACGGTTGCTTAACGACAGGCTTACAGTAACAGTCGGAAGTAATTTTCAACTGGAGGGCCCACAACAGTCGAACCAGGGATCGAATAATATTGCAGGAAACGTAGCAGTAAACTATCAGCTGAGCAAGGATGGTCGATACCTGGTGAGGTTTTACCGGAAGAACGAATACGAAGGAACAGTTGATGGATACATCATTGAAACCGGACTTGGCTTTATCATGACAGTAGACTACAATAAGTTCAGTGAAATTTTACATCCCGGAAGGTTTAGACGAAGGACAGAAGACGAAAATAAAAAAGAGTCGCAATAATGTTTAGGATGGCTATAAATAGAGTTGGCTTGTTGATCTTTCTTTTCCTACTCTACTCCTGCAGTACTACCAAAAGCTTACCCGAAGGTGAAAAGCTCTATACCGGTGCAAGGGTAAAGTTTGAAGCATCTGGTGTCAGCAGCAAACAAAAAAAAGTTTTAAGAAGTGATCTACAGGGCCTCACACGTCCTCGACCAAATAGCAAGTTTCTAGGCATACCATTCAAGCTATTGATATATAATACGTTTGCCAAGGCAAAAGAAAAGTCGTTCTTCGGAAAATTCAGAGACAAGTTTGGGCAGCCACCAGTGCTGCTAAGCAGTGTTGATCTGTTACAAAACACAAAGCTGTTACAAAACCATCTTGAGAATAAAGGTTTTTTCAACGCGAAGGTGAAAGGTGACACCATCGTGAAAAAGAAGAAAGCTCATGCCGTATACGCAGCCGAGGCAGGGCATCAATATAAAATCAATAGTGTTCGTTTCGACAGCAGTAACAATGATCTTGCAAAGGCTATTCAGGCAAGCACAAAAGCCAGTCTGTTAAAGCCGGGGAATCCTTATGATCTTGATGTGATTAAAGGCGAACGCAATCGTATTGATGCTTACTTGAAAGAGCATGGATTTTATTATTTTAATCCCGACTTGTTGATTGTAAAAGTCGACAGCACTGCTGGCAAGCACGTAGTGGATATGATGGTGGATGTAAAGGAAGGTACACCCGAGGAGGCGGAGCAAGCTTACCGCATCAATAATGTTTACATATACAGTGACTATAACTTGGGCACCGCAAGGCTAGACACGAATAAAGCACATGCTCAACTTCATGAGGGGTATTATGTAATTGATAGAAAAAATAGGTTCAAGCCTCGGTTGTTTGCACAGGCCTTGCAGTTTAGCCCGGGCGAAGTTTACAATCGAACAGATCATAATCTTACCCTCAGCCGACTGATCAATCTAGACGAGTTTAGATTTGTTAGAAACCGTTTTGAGCAAGTAGAAGACACAGCTGCGCTCAATGCTTACTATTATCTGACACCACTTCCAAGAAAATCGATCCGCGGAGAGGTAGACGCTACCACTAAATCAAACAACCTCAATGGTAGTCAATTGTCGATCAGCTGGCGTAACAGAAACACCTTTAGAGCAGGCGAGCAGTTCAGTGTTAGAGCTTACGTGGGCTCTGAAATCCAGTTCGGCGGACCATGGAAGGGTTACAACACTTACCGGAGTGGAGCAGAGCTGAATTTTGCAATACCACGTTTTTTTGTTCCGTTCTTTGACATTCGTACTCGAGGAGGGTTCATACCAAGAACACATATACAGGTGGGCTACGATCTGCTGAACCGGTCAAAGCTCTATACATTGAACTCATACCGGACTAACCTTGGCTACGTTTGGAAAGAAAGCCTGCAAAAAAATCATGAATTTTATCCAATAGCTATCAATTACATAAGGCCGCTCAACATCACGAAAGCTTTTAGAGATACTATCGAAACATATCCATATCTAAACACCATAATTGACTCACAGTTTGTGATCGGGTCTACTTACCAGTACACGCTCAACCAGATTGCAAGTGGAATTCAAAAAACGAATTCGTTTTTTTTCAATGGGCTGGTTGATGTGTCTGGAAACCTGGCTGGCCTGCTGTTTGGAAGCGGCACGCCCAGCAATCCTAAACGAATCTTCAACACTGTTTTCAATCAGTATATCAAATTGGAAGTTGACGGGCGGTATTATAGAAAAATAGGTTTAAAATCATCGTGGGTAAACCGGATAGACGTTGGGTATGGAAAGCCATACGGCAATTCTAAGCAACTGCCTTATATCAAACAATTTTTCGTAGGAGGCAATAACAGCATTCGTGCATTCAGGAGCCGCACGGTTGGACCTGGCACTTATCCTTTGCTTAGCACTAGTGGTTCTTTCCCCGATCAAACAGGTGATATAAAAATTGAACTTAACACAGAATTCCGGCCACACATATCCGGTCCCTTGTATGGAGCTGTATTTGTAGATGCAGGAAACATTTGGCTGGCCAATGCAGACCCCACGAGGCCAGGTGCTGAATTCTCCAAGAATTTTCTTAACGAATTGGCAATCGGCACAGGAGCAGGTATTCGCATCGACATTGTACTTTTTGTAATCCGTTTTGATGTGGGGATACCAGTAAAAAAACCTTGGGAAGAAAATCCCTGGACTATCCAACAAATACGTTTAGGAAAGAAACTCTGGCGCAGAGATAACATAATGTATAATCTCGCCATCGGGTATCCGTTCTAGTAAGTACGAAACCTATAGTGGTTGCTACAATGTCGACATTAATACGCGAGTAAGGCCTTCAGCTTTATTGTTAGCTTTTCCGGGTCCGGCAACATAGCGTGCTCTAATCCAACATTTAACGGAACTGCGGGTAAATCCAGTGCCCCTATTACATCCACTGGTGCATCCAACCACTGAAAGCATTCCTTCGATATTCTTCCAGCGAGTGCCTCTGCAAAAGAATTCGTTTGTTGCTCTTCTGTGAGAATTAAACACTTGCCATGCCGACGTACCGTGGAAAATATTAGGTCTTCATCTAAGGGGTGTAAAGTTCTAAGATCAATAATTTCTATTTGGTTGTTGAAATTCTTTGCAGCA
>DASQNW010000302.1:0-2995 GCA_035644775.1 Chitinophagaceae bacterium
TAATTTTGGCGGCAGCGTTCATGATCTCCGTACGTGGTGCGTAGGATTGATGGCCATGGCGCTTTAATACAAAGATTGCCAGCAGCTGGATTGCCGGTAACTTCTTTTCCGTTCTCATCTACAAGAATAGGATCAATACCGGGCAATGGCAGTGTTGCATGTGCCGGCAGTGCAGGTGTAACACCCGCAAGATTGGATATGAGAATACCGGCAGTTTCCGTCTGCCACCAGGTGTCAACAATGGGGCAATTCTTTTTTCCAACATTTTCATCATACCAATGCCAGGCTTCCTCGTTGATAGGCTCACCCACACTACCTAAAACTTTCAACGACGAAAGCTCTTTTCCCCTGAGCGGCTCATCACCAAAGCCCATTAAAGAGCGAATAGCAGTTGGTGCTGTATAGAGGATGTTCACACGGTGTTTATCGACGATCTCCCAAAACCTACCTGCATCTGGCCAGGTGGGAATTCCCTCAAACATAAGTGTTGTGGCGCCTGCTGCTAATGGACCATACAAGATGTAGCTGTGACCTGTTATCCAACCGATGTCCGCTGTGCAAAAGTGAACATTACCAGGCTTATATTGAAATACATTGACAAACGTGTAGGCCGTGTAGATCATATACCCACCGCAGGTGTGCACAACACCTTTCGGCTTGCCTGTTGAACCGGAGGTGTATAAAATAAACAGCATATCTTCAGCATCCATCTCCTCTGCATCACACGTGGCATTTTGTAGGTTCTCCATCTCATCTCGCCACCACACATCACGGTCTTTAATCATGCTCACTGGTGCATGTGTGCGACTGTAAACAATTACCTTTTTCACAAATGAGCAGCTGATAAGCGCATCGTCAATAATTCCTTTTAGATTGATATCCTTTGCTCCACGAAACGCACCATCGCAGGTGATAATAAATTCTGCATGGGCGTCCTGCAGCCGGTCGGCGATGCTTTGAGCACTGAAACCGCCAAATATCACAGAGTGCACTGCGCCGATGCGGGCACAGGCTAACACCGCAATCGCCAGTTCCGGAATCATGCCCATGTAAATGCAAACCCTGTCTCCTTTCTTTACGCCATTGTTTTTTAAAACCTGTCCAAACATACACACCTGTGTATGCAGATCGTTGTAGGTAAGCACCCGGTGGTCTTCTTTGGGATCGTTGGGCTCCCATATGATAGCAGGTTTGTTTCCGATTGTGACCAGGTGCCTATCAAGGCAGTTTTCTGTTATGTTTAGTTTGCCACCCACAAACCATTTAATATTTGGTTCAGAAAAATTCCATTCAACGGTTTTCGACCACTTTCTGCGCCAGTGAAAATGTTCTGCCACTTCGCTCCAGAACTTCTCCGGATCATTGATGCTTTCGTTGTAAGCACTTTGATATTCTTCAAAACTTTTGATCTGGTAAGGATAAGACATGAGGGAGTATTAAATGCTGTAAAATTAAGGGAGCACCAGAAATACTTTTACACCTCCATTTTGTCACACGATCAGGCCTGAGCGGTATAAGATTTAAGGACAAGACAGATAGGACGACACACCTGCCCAAAAAAAAGGCTGCCCGAAGGCAGCCCGCAGTTATATCCGACTATAATTAAAATGTCACTTGCTGTTTTTCACTTGGCTGCTTTAGAATGCAGGTATCCTCATAAAACGTCACATCGCCTGAACCAACGTCATACATCGCACCGGCAATTCCAATTTTTCCTTCTTCTACCAGGTTGCTTAATATGGAGCTCCTGTTAAGAATCTCCTGCACATTTCTTTTTACGTTGATCTCCGAAACGTTTTCAACAAACTCCGCATTTGCGGAAGTCCTGTTATCTCCTGTCTGTTTTTCCTCATCCACGGCGGGTTGGATCTTTGACAAGAGAGCGGTGAGATTGCCCATTTCTACATGGTCGCACGCGCCTTTGATAGCACCACATTTTGTGTGGCCCAAAACGAGAATAAATTTTGAACCAGCTACGCCGCAGGCAAACTCCATACTGCCAAGAATATCCTCATTTACAATGTTTCCGGCAATGCGGATGCTAAAGATGTCCCCCAGCCCCTGATCGAAGATTAACTCCGCAGAAGTTCTGCTATCAATGCAACTAAGTATCACCGCAAAAGGCCACTGACCATCACGTGTGTCATTTACCTGCTCCAGCAGATTGCGATTTACTTTCAGGTTCTGAACAAATCTTTTGTTCCCATGCTTCAATATGTCCAACGCCTGTTGCGGCGTCATTTGTTGTTGCAATTCTTTGTTTAATGTTCTCATACAAAAATTTAATTGGTTACTGCTGTTTCTAATCTTTGGTTTGAAGTAACAGGAGCATAATCCTGACTCTCCGATAAAACGTTATGTGTATTGTCGATCTGATATTTTTCTCTAAAGCCTACCAGTATGCAATTAATTGCCTTCTGCTTGGCTTTTACCTTGAACTCGCGTATTAGTTCCAGCACATCATAATCGATATACTGTGACTTTGAGGCATCTATTACCACCGTGGAGTTTTCTGGAAGATGATCCAAAGTTAATTTAATGCTTGCCTTGTTCAGAAATGAAACCTCTTCGGAAAGATAGATTTTGATGATCTCGCCTTCGTGGTGTTTGTCCTTGTGGAAGTAGTAGGAGTTTTTCATATTCCCGTACAAAATTGCGAGCGTACTTGCTACAAGTCCTAAGCCTACACCAGTGAGCAGATCCGTAAAGACAACAGCCACTACTGTCACGAGAAACGGTATGTATTGAAACTTCCCTTTAGCAAACATGTCTTTAAACACGGAGATTTTGGCGAGTTTGTAACCGGTCAACAACAGAATAGCCGCCAAAGCACCAAGCGGGATTTTGTTTAGCAAGCCAGGTATCAGCAGACAGCAGATCAAGATTAATATGCCGTGAATGATAGTAGACATCTTTGTTTTTGCACCAGCGTTAATGTTTGCAGTGCTCCGCACAATCACACTTGTTACCGGTAAGCCGCCCAATAGTCCGGAAA
>DASQNW010000303.1:0-16733 GCA_035644775.1 Chitinophagaceae bacterium
CAAACACCTGCAGCCACCAGGTTCTTTGCAATGTGCCGTGTTGCGTAGGCTGCAGAACGGTCTACTTTTGAAGGATCTTTACCACTGAAAGCACCCCCACCGTGAGCCCCTTTGCCTCCATAAGTGTCAACAATAATTTTACGCCCGGTGAGCCCAGTGTCCCCATGCGGACCGCCAATCACAAACTTGCCTGTAGGGTTGATATGATACTTGATATCGTCGTTGAATAATTTTGCGTATTTCTTGTATTTTGATTTGACGCGTGGGATAAGCACAGAAACAATATCTTTTTGAATCCGCTCCTGCATTTTTGCTTCGGTGTCAAAATCATCATGTTGAGTAGAAACAACAATGGCATCGATGCGTACTGGCCTGTTAGCATCATCATACTCCAGCGTTACTTGGCTTTTGGCATCAGGTCGCAAATACTTTATCTGCTTGTTTTCCCTTCTTAAAGCGGCCAACTCCTGAAGTATTTTGTGTGCAAGATCAAGTGCAAGCGGCATATAATCTTCCGTTTCATTGCTTGCGTATCCAAACATCATCCCCTGGTCGCCTGCACCTTGTTCTTCTTTTTTCTTTTTGTCAACACCCTGGTTAATGTCGGATGATTGTTCGTGTATGGCAGATAAAATACCGCAAGAGTTTGCCTCAAACATGTATTCACTTTTGGTATAGCCGATTCTTCGTATCACGGACCGAACTATCTCCTGAACGTCCAAATAAGCTTTTGATTTTACTTCGCCGGCAACTACCACCTGGCCGGTTGTAACCAATGTTTCGCAGGCTACTTTTGACTGCGGGTCAAATGCAAGAAAATGATCAATAAGAGCGTCAGAGATTTGATCGGCCACTTTATCAGGGTGACCTTCGGATACACTTTCCGAAGTAAACAGGTAAGGCATGGTTTTGATTTAACTGAAACGGTTCTTTTTTCAATTCACGTTGCCGCTACTACACTCCCATAAATTGCGTGCAAATATAGCATCCAACCTCGATAAGTTGTGTCTAAAGCTTTGAATACACAATCCGCAATTTCATTGGCTGGGTGGGGTGGTTTCCACCGGCGAGCCGTACCCTCCCGATCGCGTGCGATTGTCTTGAAGAAATGAACTGTTCTACTCCCGCCGCAAGCGAACGAAGTGTAGGAAAAGGACTGTATAGGCGTAGGTCCTGAGCAGGTTCTGTACCGTTGACTACTCTTTGTATATATCGCGTGAGATTGAAGCGCCACTTGAAAATTGAATTACCGCTTAAGTCAGTGCCTCTAATGCCTGGCATTCCAAACTGGCCCGCATTGCCGATTTCATATGCGATGGTGTCACCTTTTGCATTGCCGTTTACTGGTGCAAGCAACACGTCGAAGGGAATGGTTCTGTAACGCTTTCTAGAGCTATCGTATGCATCTAGATAAAGGAAGGTAGGTGGGGTAAACTTGGCAGAAGAAGCATCCGGCACCTGTTCAATCAGCAGTTCAGCAAGGTGAACGATCCTGTTATTAAGTTTACTAAGAAAAGGAATTTTTAAGGTAGCATAAGAACCGGGAGAACTTTGAATGTACAGCAGATCGTCCGGAGTACTTCCGTTTACTGCATTCATTATTTCCGAGCCGGTGTAATCGCGGTCTATAAAATTGGCCACCGCAGATGTTCCGCTCAATTCAAAATTAACGACCGAAGTGTCTACCCTTCCGGCGTTTTTATAGCGCACATAAAAAGCCAGCTTCGTGTTGGCACTTGCTAGATTGAAGCTCATTAACGCGTTCGCCGAACCGTTGTTTTGCGGTGTCACGGCAAACCCATTGAAGTAAGTTTTAAATGCAGAATCAGAAGCATATGCATTCAACGTATCGTAATTGAGTAAGCGCATGCCAAAAGATTGATCAAGTGGAATACGCAGCTGGTTGATTGCCTTTTCACCTCTTGGAAAAACTGAATCGTTTAATGTGCTCGGAAGAAAATTCTTAATAGAGCTAAGCGCAGGACCTAAGTTCGTTATGTTATTCTTGTTGATCCGGTAATCTTCTGTATAAGAGAAACTCTGATTGGTAGGAATCTCAAAAACCTGTACTTGTTGCGGCAAGGTACTATCGCCCCAAACCTGGCTATGGCCCAGCACCAATACCACTGAATCGAGACCTACGAGGCTATCTTTTGCAAATGGAAAAGGACGTTTGATATCATTAGGCCGGAGCTGAAAATACATACTCGCATCAGTACCTCCGAATAAAGGATCATTATTGATACTGCCTAAGTAGTGAAACGCAGTGCTCGTGGTGGTATCCTCCAGGCTAGCAAAAAGATAATTAAATGTCTCTACCTGAAGAATGGTATCGAAAGTATGAACATTGTCGACATGTGGAATTAATTCACTGCCTAGTTCTGTAGCCTCGTTTATTTTTTTGCAGGAAGAAAAGAAGGAAAAAAAAAGGAATGCGGACAAAACAACAGCCAGGCTAGTTCTCTTCACAAGTGATTATTGAGCAGTTTGAAAATTACTTGTTCGCAAGATCGCCATACAACTGTAAATAGTCTGTTAAATCAGTTTCTGAATTATAAAGCAAAGTTTTCTTTCCACGAACTTTTGAAAATTCATCAACCAGCTTTTTTTCTACATCCGCAGAGCCAAACGTTATCGCGTCAGCATATGTGGCTCCACCGCGATAAAGTGCTGCATTAGTCGCGTCTTTATATATTTCAAGATCCTTTTCTTTTATAGAAGCATGGATTACAGCCTTTGTAATAAAATCAGTTCCAAGCTTGTTCGGGAACGTGTTTTGCCCGATGGTATAGATTACTTTAGAATGAGAAAAAACAGGTTCTTTTTTATAAACGGTTTTCAGGTAAAAAGGAATTAATCCTGTCATCCATCCGCTGCAGTGGATGATGTCCGGAGGCCAGCCAAACTTCTTTACTGTCTCAAGTGCGCCTTTGCAGAAAAAGACGGTGCGTAAACCATTGTCATCAAACCATTTCTCTGCTTCATCTGCAAATACCTGTTTCCGTTTGAAGAGATCTTCATTATCAAGAAAGTATACTTGCAGCCGTGCATTTGGCAAAGAAGCTACTTTGATTTGCAAGGGAAAATCCTCATTATCGATAGAGACGTTAATACCAGACAAGCGGACTACTTCGTGCAGCCGGTGCCTGCGTTCGTTGATGGTGCCGAAGCGGGGCATAATGCAGCGTACTTCAAAGCCGTTTTCATTCGATTTTATAGCCAGTTTGTTCACGATCTCAGAAAATTCTGTCAACTCCAGGTAAGGAGACATTTCATTGGCAATAAATAAAATTCTTTTCTTTGCTGACATTGTTACCGTTTTAAGGCTTTTCCGTAAAATGTGTGCAAAGGTAACCAATTTTGATAATGCTTAGCTTCAAAAACGGCTCGGTAAAGCAGAAATGATCATTTTTAAAAAGGCCGTTACACTCTCTACTTTCCTCTCGAATTCGCAGAAACAAGTCGGCTTTGTACCGACCATGGGAGCACTTCATGCAGGCCATCTTTCACTAGTGGCAGCGAGCAAAAGTGAAAACGAGCTCACCGCATGCAGCATCTTCGTAAACCCAAAACAATTCAACAATCCAGAAGATTTTAAAAAATATCCTGTAACAGTCGAGCATGACATGGAATCGTTGATCACTGCTAAATGCGACGTTCTCTTCATGCCCGAAGAATCGGAAATTTATTCGGCTGGTTTCCAGAGTAAGCAATTTGGGCTTGGTAAGCTGGAAGAAGTATTTGAAGGACTATACAGACCCGGACATTTTCAAGGAGTTTGCCAGGTGGTGGACCGCTTGCTTCAAATAGTACAACCTCAAAATATTTATTTCGGACAGAAAGACTACCAGCAATGTATGGTCATCGACAAGCTATTGGCACTTACAGGCAGAGCTAATTCCTGTCAGCTAAAGGTGCTTCCCACGCAAAGAGAGACCGACGGGTTGGCGATGAGCAGTAGAAACACCAGGCTCAATACCCAAGATCGGCAGACTGCTACAGCTATTTCAAAGGTGTTGTTATGGATAAAAGAAAAAATGTCCGCCAAGTCATTTACCCAACTGGAAAAAGAGGCTATTCAACAGCTTGTGCACAGCGGGTTTGAAGTAGATTATGTAGCTATAGTTGATGCTGATACACTGGAACTGCCGAACGACTCAACTCGCAAGCTGGTGGCTTTAGTGGCGGCTACTATTCACGGTGTGAGGCTGATTGACAATATGCTTTTGAATTAACAAACACTTCACTTTCATAGTTTACCTTTGCCCCGCTATGACCATTTCTGTTCTGAAGTCGAAAGTGCACAGAGCTGTAATTACCGAGGCAAACCTCCATTACGTGGGCAGTTTGACCTTGGATGAAGACCTGATGGACGCAGCAAACATGATTGAACATGAAAAGATCCAGATAGTGAATGTAAACAACGGCGAACGAATAGAAACTTATCTTATAAAAGGCAAACGCGGCTCCGGCGTCTGCTGTCTTAATGGACCTGCCGCACGTAAAGGTCAGGTAGGCGATGTAGTAGTCATCATTTCCTACGCTTCCATGAATTTTGATGATGCCAAACAATTTAAGCCGTGGGTTGTTTTCCCTAAAGAAGGTAACAAGCTCTAATAGTACTTGCCTCGGTATTAAGAAACGGATTGATTATTTTCGGCGGGAATGAAGAAATCTTTGCTTACGATACTTCAATATTTCTTTTTTCTCGGACTTGGAATTCTGTTTGTGTGGCTTACCGTTAGAGACATCACTGATGAAGACTGGCAGCATATCAAGTATTCAATTAAGAATGCCCGGCACTGGCTTGTGCTCCCTGTTTTGTTACTTCTTTTGTTGAGTCATTATAGCCGTGCAAAACGTTGGCAGTTATTAATGGAGCCATTAGGCTACCAACCTTCCATTTTTAATACGTTTGCGGCAGTGATGATCGGGTATCTTGTAAACGCCGGGGTTCCGCGACTAGGGGAAGTGGTGAAGTGTACTATATTGGCCAGATATGAGAAAATAAGAGTTGATCGGCTGGTAGGCACCATTGTGGTTGAGCGAGCAGTTGACCTGGTTTGCTTGCTGGTGGTGTTGGTGGCAGCACTCATTACCCAGGGTAGTGTAGTTGGTGGATTTACCCTGCAGCTGTTTGGAAACATGTTTTCAAACGCGGAGGGGGAACTTTCATTTACAAAACTTTTGTGGTTTCTTTTTTTTCTGACGTTATTCTTCGCAGCCTTATACTTCATCTTAAAGCGTTTCGGCCATATAGATGCCATTGCCAAAGTAAAAACTTTCATAAGAGGAATAGCTAATGGGCTCGCCAGTATAAGGCAACTGCAGCACAAAGGCTGGTTCTTATTTCATACTGTTTTTATCTGGTTCTTGTATCTATTCAGTACAACCATCGGAATCTATGCACTTCGGGAGACGGAGCACCTTGGGTTTGGTGGCGGTCTCACCACATTAGGCATTGGCAGCATTGGAATGATTTTGACGCCGGGTGGTATTGGAGCTTACCCCCTGCTGGTGTCTGAACTGATCGGCCTCTATGGGCTTGACGAGAAAACCATCGGGCGTGCACTGGGTTGGCTACTCTGGTCCGCTCAAACCTTGATTATAATAATAGGAGGCGTGATTTTCTTTGCACTATTACTTTATTACAACAAACGAAAAAACATTGAGAACCGGAAAGAGCATTTCGAACAAGATTCTATCCCGGACTGAGCTTCAGTTCAGGATAGCGCAATGGCGTGTATTAAATAAAAAAATTGTTTTCACCAACGGGTGCTTCGATATTCTCCATGCTGGTCATATTGCCTCTTTGGAGGAGGCTTGCAATCATGGAGATTACCTGGTTGTTGGTCTGAACGCTGACAGCTCAGTGCAAAAACTAAAGGGAAACAAGCGGCCGATCAATGATGAAACCTCACGCTCCATTTTGTTAGCATCGTTGATTATGGTAGACGCCGTTACTGTTTTCAGCGAAGAAACTCCACTTGAGTTGATTCGTTCCATAATCCCCGATGTGCTTGTAAAAGGAGGTGACTACAAAGTAGAAGAAATTGCTGGTGCCAAAGAAGTTATCGCCGCAGGTGGAAAGGTAGTCATTAATAAAATTGTAGACGGATTCTCTACAAGTTCAATGATCAAAAAAATTCAAAATCAGTAGCTATCTACCTGTTAAGCACAGTTGTTGCATAGTTAGTGACATCATAAAACTATATGCCGTATCAAAAGCGTAAGCTCATTCTAAGGGATATCAGTTGGCTTTCCTTCAACGCACGGGTTTTGCAGGAAGCTGCCGATCCCTCTGTTCCATTGCCTCAGCGCATCCGCTTCCTGGGGATCTTTTCAAATAATTTAGATGAATTTTTTCGTGTTCGGGTGGCTACACTCAAACGGATGATTCAATATGGAACCAAGGCCAAAATGCACCTGGAGGAACATCCGGAGCAAATCTTGCAGGCCATTCAAATGACTGTCCTTACCCAACAAAGCGAGTTCAATCGTATATGGGAGGGCATTCTGGAGGAGTTGAAGGGAGAAAAGATTTTTCTGGTAACCGAAAAAAATTTGACTCCTGAACAAGCTGAATTTGTTTACCGTTATTACGAAGAGGAGGTCAGCCCGAACGTTATTCCTTTGATGATTGAAAGCATACCGGACTTCCCATACCTACGCGACAAATCTATTTACCTGGGCGTGGTAATGTCCATGCAGGACAGTGCGCTCAAGAGAAAGTATGCTGTCATAGAAGTACCTACCCGGTTTGTAAATCGCTTCGTTATCTTACCTTCTCCTGACAATGAACACCACATCATTTTATTGGAAGATGTGATACGCTTCAATTTGCCGGAGATCTTTAGCTATTTCGGTTACAATAATTATACATCACACGTTTTTAAGGTGACTCGGGACGCAGAAATCGACCTTGATACAGACCTGGCGACAACAATAATTCAAAAAATTGAAAAGGGTTTAAAGAACCGCCGCAAAGGAAAGCCGGTACGCTTTGTATACGACAAAGAGATGGATCCCGGCTTGCTGGAATACCTTATTCAAAGGCTTAATCTTACAAAAAGAGATAACCTGATACCGGGAGGCCGAATTCACAACTTCAGGCATTTCATGGATTTTCCTCAGCAGGTTTTTAACGGCCAGGGCAAAAGCCGCAGGCCCTTTGAACATCCATTGCTGCTTGAACAGAGGGTAACAGACGTGGTTCTGGAGCGTGACATCATGCTTCATTTTCCCTATCATGCATTCAATCCCGTGATTGACTTGTTACGTGAAGCCGCCATTGATCCGGATGTAACTTCTATTAAAATTACCTGCTATCGACTGGCATCTCAATCAAGAATTATCAATGCGCTGATCAACGCGGTGCGCAACGGCAAACAAGTAACAGTAATGCTGGAGCTGCGAGCCCGCTTCGATGAAGAAGCGAATCTTGAATGGAAAGAAAGGCTGGAAGACGAAGGTGTGAAGGTGCTGATTGGCATACCCAACATGAAAGTACATGCAAAGCTTTGTGTGATCAGGAAACGCGTTGCTGACCGAGTACTTCACTACGGCTTTGTAAGCACAGGCAATTTAAATGAAAGCACCGCAAAAGTCTATGCAGACCATTGCCTGCTTACTTCCAACCGCGCCATCATGGCAGACATCAACCGGATCTTTAACTATATCGAACACTACAAAACCGGGACTCATTTTCTTAAAGCATGCACTACAATCATTCCTAGTCCAGACATCGCTAAACGTGAAATTCTGAAGCTGATACAGGGCGAAATAAAAAACGCAAAGGCTGGCAAAACTGCTACCATCATTGCTAAAATGAATTCTTTGTCCGATGAAGCGATTATTGATGCTCTGACGGATGCTGCCAAAGCTGGAGTCGAGATTAAGCTGATCATCCGCGGTATCTTCTGCATGTTTTCTGAAAACAACAAGTTTGTAAAACCTGTTACAGCAATAAGCATTATAGATGAATACCTCGAGCATGCCAGGGTGTGGGTATTTCATAATGGAGGAAAGGAAAAAATTTACATTTCGTCGGCCGACTGGATGGTGCGTAATCTCGATCACCGAGTGGAAGCCTCCTGCCCCATCCTTGACGATGGCATAAAGAAAGAGCTAAAAGAAATTTTGCACATACAATTAAATGATAACATAAAATCTCGCGTACTGGACAACGATTTGAGCAATAGGTATGTGGAGGCCAGTGATGAATTAGATGTACGTTCGCAGATAGAAACTTACAAGTACTTGTACAATAAAACCTTGAAAGAAGTTGAAGTTAGCAGCAATTGATATTGGCAGTAATGCGTGCAGATTGTTGATCGATGATGTAATTGAGAATGAGTCAGGCAGGCCCGAGTTTGTGAAGGCAGCTCTTGTAAGGGTACCACTTCGATTGGGATTTGACGTTTTTGAACACGGCGCTATATCAGAACAGAAAGCTGAAAAACTTGTTAAGACCATCAAATCATACAAGCTTCTACTTGATGTTTACGAAGTTCCACACCTTAAAGCATGTGCTACATCTGCCATGCGGGATGCCCGTAATGCAAAAGAAATACTCGAAAAAGTTCACGAGGCTACCGGCATTTACATCGAAGTAATCACTGGCCAGGAAGAAGCCTCATACATTTATGAAAACCATATAGCAGATGCCATGAGCCTGGAGCAGTCATATTTGTATATAGATGTAGGAGGCGGTAGCACAGAACTCACGTTTTTCACAGACGGAAAGTTGGCAGCAAAAGAATCCTTTAACATAGGTACCATAAGGATTTTGAAGGGGAAAGTCCAGGAGTCTGATTGGGAGGCCATGAAGAATTTTATAAAATCTAAAATTGCCGGTTACCACCACATCATTGCCATTGGCTCGGGAGGAAACATCAACAAAATATTTTCCTTATCTAAACGGAAAGAAGGCAAGCCGCTCAACCTCGAGCTACTTAGAAATTATTACAAAGAGTTCAGTGCCGTGTCAGTTGAACAGCGCATCAGTCTGTACAAGCTTCGTGAAGACCGGGCAGATGTTATCGTACCCGCACTTCTTATTTATATCAATGTGATGCGATGGGCTGACGCAGACGAGATATTTGTGCCGAAGATCGGCCTGGCAGATGGATTGATCAATATCCTGTACGATGAAGTAATGGCAAAGCAGGCTGTTCATTGACGATACAGTAAAAAAATCCAGTTGCGTTTCGAAGTGTAGCTTTGATATTTATTCAAACCAAACACTATCTATGAGTGTTAGCTCCGTTGTTAAACGAATCACCACACATACTCTGAAGCAAATGAAAGCTTCGGGAGTGAAGATTTCCATGCTCACGGCCTACGACTACTCTTTTGCAAAGCTTATTGATGCTGCTGGCGTTGACGTTCTGCTCGTTGGCGATTCCGCCTCTAATGTGATGGCGGGCCATGAAACTACATTGCCTATAACGTTAGATCAAATGATTTATCATGCTTCATCTGTAATCAGAGGCGCCAAACGCTGCCTTGTGGTAGTAGACATTCCATTCGGTTCCTATCAGTCCAATAGTGATATCGCTCTTGCGTCTGCAATTAAAATCATGAAAGAAACCGGGGCTCACGCGGTAAAGCTCGAAGGAGGTGATGAAATCATTGAATCTGCTAAACGCATCATTTCAGCGGGCGTACCGGTTATGGCACATCTTGGCCTCACTCCGCAATCTATTTACAAATTTGGCACTTACAACGTACGGGCACGAGATGCTGTCGAGGCGGAGAAATTAAAATCTGACGCGAAGTTATTGCAGGAGGCAGGGTGCTTCGCTTTAGTATTGGAGAAAATTCCTGCTGAGCTCGCAAGAGAAGTTACTGAAGGCCTTGAAATACCCACGATCGGCATTGGCGCCGGCAAATACTGCGACGGACAGGTGCTGGTGATGCATGACATGCTGGGAATTAACACCGAATTCAAGCCTCGCTTTTTAAGGCAGTACGTTAATATCAATGAACTGGCAACTGCCGCGGTTCGCCAGTATATCTCAGACGTAAAAAATAATGCATTTCCCAACGAGTCTGAGTCATACTGAAGTATTTCCTCTGAAGAGAGCTTAGAGCAGCAATTTCTGTTGGAGATAGAGTGTATCACAGGCCGAATAGTTTTGATGCCGGTATATTTGCGCACCAAAAAACCTAATATGCAGGTGCTCAGAAGTCTTCTGTCAGCTAGTCTCCTTTCATCCTTTTTATTATCTGCAGGCCAGGAGCGGGAACTCGAACTAGATCCTGTTACAGTTACCTCTTCACTCAGTCGCATGCAGGCTTCAAAAACGGGAAGAAACATCGTTGTGGTAAAAGGAGAAGAGTTTGCGCGGCTGCCAGTTAATTCAATCGACGAATTGTTGCGTTACGTTCCTGGTATCGAAGTTCAAGCCAGAGGACCCATGGGTGTGCAAAGCGATATTACATTAAGAGGGAGCACCTTTCAGCAAGTACTTGTAGTTATAGATGGTGTTCGACTTAACGATCCGCTTACCGGTCACTTCAGCAGCTATATTCCCATCGCTCCGTCGGAAATAGAAAGGATAGAAATCCTCAAAGGTGCCTCTTCCGTGATCTATGGCTCTGATGCGGTCGGCGGTGTCATTCACATTATCACGAAAAGTTTTGCACATAAGCTTAAAGAAAGCAGCCATGTTTCCGGCCAGGTGCTCGCAGGTGAATTCGGGCTGTTAAATGCAAGTGCCGGCGCATTTTATACCGACGGAAAAACAGCACTGAGTGCTGGTGTCCTTTCGAACAACGCCGATGGACAACAGCAAAGAGGCACAACCGGTGACTTTCATCTAAACACCGTTTCAGTGTCCGTAAATCATCGAATCAACGAGGCGTGGCAAGTGGGTTTACGCTCTGCCATTGACAATAGAGAGTTTGCTGCCCAAAATTTTTACACCACGTTGATGATTGATACAGCGAGGGAGAAGGTACAAACAAACTGGAGTCAGCTTCGGGTAGCATATCAAAAAAACGTTAGCCGCTTCAGCCTCAACCTCGCCCACAAACTTGTTGCAGATGAATTCAGGCTAAACCCTGGTTTTTCGGCAAATCAAAATCATGCAAAACTTATACAGGCATTGGCAGTTTACGACCAGCAATTGTCTACTACAACTTCCCTGGTGAGCGGCGTGCAGTACCAGAACCGCAGCATCCGCTCAAATGATCGCGGCAATCACCAGGTTGACCAGGCGGCACTTTTTAGCGGCCTACAATTATCTATTAGCGAAGCCTTCACCATCAACCCCGCCATGCGTTTCGATTGGGATGAACGAGCCGGATCTGAATTCCTTCCACAACTAAATCTTTCATTTAGAACCGGAAAATTCCTGCTACGCGGCAGTGGCGGGAAAACTATTCGCCAGCCCGATTTTACAGAACGATACAACAACTACAATAGATCTTTAGTTACTGGTGGTCGCATCGGTAATCCAGATCTAAGTGCAGAAACATCGTGGAGCTATGAAGCAGGACTGGATTTTTTCGCATCGGATGAATTGAAGATTTCAAGTTCCGTTTTTCAGCGCGACTACAACGATCTTATCGACTGGTCAGTTACCACTTATGACAACATGCCGCGCAAAAGCAACCTTTCACCAACAGGAAAATACGAACTATCAAAAAACATATCCACTGTAAAAACCTCCGGAGTTGAAACAGACCTGATATACAAAAAGCTATTCAGCAATAGCCGTCTTTTATCGCTCAACTTAGGTGTGGTGATCGTGAACTCTAATATAGACAAAGGAGCGCCAACGGTCTACCTTACTTCATATGCCCGGTTCTTGACCAACTACTCACTGTTCTACAGCACGCGGAGATACAGCATCGGCATCAATGGATTGTACAAAAACCGCAGAGCACAGCCCTCAACAACAGCCGTAGCAAAACTCTCAAGAGACTATTTCTTGTTGAATGTAAAAGCGGAAGCTTTCATAATACCAGAAAGATTGAGTGCGGTGCTGCAGGTTGATAATCTGGTAGACAGGCAGTACACCGATATTCTCGGCAGTGTCATGCCTGGCCGCTGGATCATGGGTGGTTTGAAACTATCTTTATCCAAATGAATATTATGCAGGATGTGCTGCAGCAACTCGGTATTAAAAACCCATCACCAGGCGCTTCTACGGGAAGCACCTGGCTTGATACGAAAGGAAAAGAAATCACCTCCTATTCTCCGGTTGATGGAAAAAGTATGGGCTCAGTTGTAAGTTGTGATGAAAGCAATTATGACCTGATTGTTTCTACTGCACAACAGGGTTTTCTGGAGTGGCGCGTCTGGCCCTCACCAAAACGTGGTGAGGTGGTGCGGCAAATAGGCGAAGCGCTTAGAGAAAATAAACAATCACTTGGAAGGCTTGTGTCGTACGAAATGGGTAAAAGCCTGCAAGAAGGTTATGGTGAAGTGCAGGAGATGATTGATATCTGCGATTTTGCTGTAGGCCTGTCGAGGCAGCTCCATGGCCTCACCATGCATAGCGAACGTCCTGGCCACCGCATGTACGAGCAATGGCATCCCTTAGGTGTTGTGGGCATTATCAGCGCTTTCAACTTTCCTGTTGCTGTATGGAGTTGGAACGCCATGCTTGCATGGGTATGTGGCGATAGTTGCATTTGGAAGCCTTCAGAGAAAACCCCCTTAAGTGCTATCGCGTGCCAGAATATCATAACCAAAGTTTTTTGCGAAAACAATGTTCCTGAAGGTGTTTCTAATCTTATTATTGGTGAACGTGAACTTGGTGAACGACTTGCTAATGACACACGTATTCCCCTAATATCCGCCACTGGTTCCACCCGCATGGGCAAAGCTGTTGCCGCTGCTGTGGGTGCCCGCCTCGGAAGATCACTTCTGGAACTTGGAGGTAACAATGCCATCATTATTACACCCGATGCTGATCTGAACATTGCCATTCCGGGATGTGTGTTTGGTGCCGTAGGTACGGCGGGACAACGTTGCACCACTACTCGAAGGCTTATTGTACACGAGAGCATTTATGAAGCTGTGAAAGAAAAACTCGTCTCTGCCTATAGCCAGTTGAGGATCGGCAACCCGCTCGACGAATCCAACCATATGGGCCCATTGATTGACAAAGATGCGGTTCAGGTGTATTTGAATGCAATTGAAAAGATAAAGGAAGAAGGAGGAAAATTTATTGTCGAAGGAAGTGTTATCAAAGGAGCAGGATTTGAAAGTGGATGTTATGTAACGCCGTGCGTAGCAGAGGCAGAACCTAAGTTCGATATGGTGCAGCATGAAACCTTTGCACCCATATTGTACCTTCTCAAGTACCACGATTTTGACGAAGCTATACTTATTCAAAATGCAGTTCCGCAAGGTTTGTCTTCTGCCATCATGACGCTAAATATCCGTGAGGCAGAACAGTTTTTATCAGTTGCAGGATCTGACTGCGGCATTGCTAATGTAAACATCGGAACCTCGGGCGCTGAAATTGGTGGCGCTTTTGGGGGAGAAAAAGAATCTGGCGGCGGCCGGGAAAGCGGATCAGATGCATGGCGGGCTTACATGCGCCGGCAGACAAACACCATCAACTACAGCACAAATCCAACTTTGGCGCAGGGTATAAAATTTGACCTTTAATACATATCTTGTTCTGGAAAGTCCATCGTCCTTAAACACGTCTTATGAAAAAACTGATCATGCTGTCCGTGTTCTTCGCGGTGCTTGCAGCAAAAGCACAACCCCGGATAGCCATAATTGGTGGCATGCAAAGCACTTCGGTGTCCCCATTCCTAAACAAACAACCTAATGCTATTGACAGTTCAGAGGCAAAGCGAACCGGTCTTCTTTTTGGTTTCATAGCAGACCTTCCGTTGGGGACCGGTTCTAAATTCTCAATACAACCGGGTGTGATGCTGTCCGCAAAAGGCACCACGCACACACAACTTCTCGATACGAGTACCACAAGAATTTACCAGCACGTCACAGATCAGAAAATCACCTATGTAGATATTCCGGTTCACCTACTTCTAAAGCTGCCGCTTTCAAAAAACACCAGGTTCATTATTGGCGGGGGTCCGCAAGCCTCACTTTTTTACAACGGAAGTTCCTCTATATCAACAATGGACACCTCGAGCAAATTCTCTGCAGAGACCAATAAAGACCTACCCGTTGGCAAACACGACCAAAAGTTTCGTGTGCTGCATTACAGTGTCAATGCCCTGGCTGGTTTTGAGATAGGAAGGGTCTTCTTTAGAGCTCACTATTCAAAAGGGCTAAATGCCTACTACCAGGATTCAAAAGAATTCAAGTTTACTTCGCTTGGTGCCAGCATTGGAGTGCTTCTTGGTAAACCGCCTGCAGCAAAGCCGGTGGATAATGACCGTGATAAGGATGGCATCTCAAATGCCCTGGATAAATGCCCTGAATTGCCAGGCCCAAAAGCCACCCATGGCTGCCCAGATAAAGATGCTGATGGCATTGCAGATACTGACGACAGGTGCCCTTCTGAAGCAGGAACCTTAGGTAATAATGGATGTCCGGAGAAAGATTCTGATGGTGATGGAATCCTCGATCCAGTAGACAAATGTCCTAATGTAAAAGGCGTAGCCAAATACAACGGATGCCCTGTTCCCGATAGTGATGGAGATGGATTAAATGATGATGAAGATAAATGTCCAACGCAGGCTGGCAAGAGAGAAGACTCAGGTTGTCCAGCCATTAAGCAAGAGGTGATGGAGAAAGTGGCCACGGCAGCACGGCAAATCTTGTTCGAATACAGGAAAGATGAATTGATGCCACAATCAAGGAAAGTATTGGATGAAGTACTGGCAGTGTTAAATGAAGATCCTACACTTAATCTTGTTGTGGAAGGCCACACTTCTTCTGATGGAAATGGCGCTGCAAACCAGTCGTTGTCGGAGAAACGAGCGATGAAAGTAAAAGAATACCTCATATCTAAGGGAATTGCTGCCGACAGGATTACAGCAATAGGCTACGGTGCTTCGCGACCACTTGTGCGTGAAACTTCAGAAGAAACGAGGAAGACGAACCGACGCGTAGAACTGAAATTAAACCG
The DNA here is from genome assembly GCA_035644775.1 of Chitinophagaceae bacterium. Lineage (GTDB taxonomy): Bacteria > Bacteroidota > Bacteroidia > Chitinophagales > Chitinophagaceae > Flavisolibacter. The sequence continues at coordinate 15,069 of DASQNW010000303.1, forward strand.
ATAAGCTATTAACTTCTTTTTATACAAAGCCTCTCCGACCGAGAGGCTTTTTAGCAAATTTGTATGAACGGTTTCTTTTATTTTTACAACTTACCCATTTTTGTTTCACAATAAAGTAATATGACAATACACCTGTTTAAAAGATCATTGATTGCTTTGGCTGTAGCTGCTTTCAGCATTACCGCTCATGCACAAACAGCAAAAGATGATGTGCCGAAGGGATGGCATTTGAAAGATCGTCAGAAGGACGGATATTATGGAATCAGCTTAGACAGAGCTTACGAACTAGTTAAAGGCAAAAAAAGCAAAACCGTTTTGGTTGCCGTAATAGATTCTGGTATTGATACTACTCACGAAGACTTGAAGCCTGTACTTTGGACAAATACGAAAGAAATCAGAGGGAATGGTGTCGACGATGATAAAAATGGCTATGTGGACGACATACATGGATGGAATTTCCTAGGCGGAAAAGATGGCAAAAACGTTACGAAAGATTCTTATGAAACTGCCCGCGTATACCACAAACACAAAGCTCGTTTTCAAAATCTTAGCGACACTTCCACCCTTTCAGCTGAAGACCGTGATGCATACAGTATGTGGAAAAAAGCAGAAAAGCAAATAGCCGGTGATGCTAACGGTGCGTTGGAATTGCTGATGTTAAAGCGTACTTATAATGCAGCAGTGAGCAGTGATAGCATACTAAAAAAAGGAATTGGCAAAGAAGTTTATTCCGGCAAAGACCTGGACGGCTTCCAGGCAAATACAGAAGACCAGAAGAAGGCAAAGAAAACCTTCCTGTTTTTCTTTACTGCTAATAACGCCATGGACATGACGAATGAAACCTTGTTAAAAGAGTTCAACCAATACATATCGAGTGAGGAGTCGAAAGCAGAAGCAGCAGACAAAGCACCAAAGAATTACCGCGGTGATGTGGTAAAAGATAATTACAGTGATTTCAACGATCGCTTCTATGGCAATAACAACCTTATGGTGGAGTTGGATGGTGCCGAGCATGGAACTCACGTGGCAGGGATTATAGCAGCAGTTCGCAACAACGGCAAAGGCGTTGATGGCATTGCCAATGATGTACGAATCATGACACTAAGAGCAGTACCCGATGGCGATGAGCACGACAAAGACATTGCATTGGCGATCCGCTATGCAGTAGATAATGGAGCCAAAGTGGTGAACATGAGTTTTGGCAAACCTTTGTCGCCTGAAAAAAGCTGGGTAGACGAGGCCGTACGCTATGCGGAAAGCAAAAACGTTCTTCTCGTGCATGCAGCAGGAAACGCAGGAGCGAACATAGACAGCACCGAAAATTATCCTAACCCCGTATACAAAACAGATAGTAAAAGAGCTACGAACTGGATCACAGTAGGTGCCAGTGGGGATCCCAAAGCGGGTGGCTTATTAGCCAGCTTTTCTAACTACGGCAAAAAAGAAGTAGATGTGTTTGCACCTGGTGTAAAAATCTATTCAACGGTGCCGGGCGGCAATCAGTACAGAAATCATCAGGGCACAAGCATGGCTTCGCCTGTAGTTGCCGGTGTTGCCGCATTCATTCTCTCTTATTATCCAAACCTCACCGCGCAGCAAGTGAAGTATGTGATAGAAAATAGCGCTGTAAAGCCAGGATCCAAGGTCCATACGTCGGGTGATGAG
>DASQNW010000304.1:0-3625 GCA_035644775.1 Chitinophagaceae bacterium
CTGGAATGAATTGGTCGCACATTCACAGAGGCTGAAGAAAAAACATTTGAAAGACTTGTTTCAAGAGGACGAGCAACGGTTTGACAGATGGAAATTTGGCTTTGAAAACATTGTTTTTGATTTTTCAAAAAACCTGTTGGATGCCGCTGCTGCAGCTTCGCTGTTCAAACTTGCCGACGAATGCAAATTATCCCAAGCCATCGAGGCGATGTTCCGCGGTGAATTCATCAACGAAACAGAACATAGATCGGTACTGCACATAGCGCTGCGGAACTTTTCGGGTGAGCCGGTGTACACGAGTGGCAAGAACGTCATGAATGATGTAGAACGGGTTCAACGACAAATGAAGGACTTTTGCGATCGTATACATACAGGAGCATGGCGTGGATATACTGGAAAAAAGATTAGGTACATCGTCAACATAGGCATCGGCGGTAGCGACCTCGGCCCGCAAATGGTTGCAGAAGGGCTAAAGCCGTATTGGAAGGAAGGGATAAGTGCTCACTTTGTTTCGAACATTGACGCCACTCATATTGCTGAAACACTGAAAAAAATTGACCCGGAAGAAAGCTTGTTCTTAATTGCATCAAAAACATTTACCACGCAGGAGACGATGACTAATGCTTTTACTGCACGAAAATGGTTTCTCAATTCTGCGGTAGATGAAGCCCACATTGCGAAACATTTTATTGCTCTCTCCACAAACGAGCCGGCGGCCACAGAGTTTGGCATTGCTAAAGAAAACATTTTTGAGTTTTGGGATTGGGTGGGTGGCAGGTTTTCACTGTGGAGTGCTATCGGTTTGTCGATTGCACTTACTACAGGGTACGACAATTATGAAGCTCTCCTCCGTGGCGCCCATTCCGTAGATCAACATTTCAGGAAAAGCAAACCAGAGGAAAACATACCGGTTATCATGGCGCTGATCAGCCTCTGGTACATCAACTTTTTTGGCGTGCAATCAGAAGCTATTCTTCCATATGATCAATACCTGCACCGTTTTGCTGCTTACTTTCAACAAGGCAACATGGAGAGCAATGGCAAGAGTGTAGATCGAAATGGTGAAGAGGTAACCTACGCAACAGGTCCTGTGATATGGGGCGAGCCGGGAACCAATGGTCAACATGCATTTTACCAGCTGCTTCACCAGGGCACAGTGCTTGTGCCGTGCGACTTTATCGCCGCTGCCCAATCGCACAACGCACTAGATGATCACCATGAAAAACTGATGTCTAATTTTTTTGCACAGACTGAAGCACTAATGAACGGAAAAACCGAGGAAGAAATAGAACAAGAACTTCTGGACGGCGGCAAAACGGTAAACGAAATAGTGAAGATTGCACCATACCGCACTTTCTCAGGTAACAAACCCACAAACTCCATTCTTTTAAAGAAGATAACACCATATACCTTAGGGCAATTGGTTGCAGTTTACGAGCACAAAATATTTGTGCAAGGTGTGATATGGAACATCTATAGCTTCGATCAATGGGGCGTTGAACTTGGTAAACAGCTGGCCAACAAGATTCTCCCTGAGCTAAAACATTCCGACCAGGTACACTCACACGATTCCTCTACTAACGGTTTGATAAACGCGTTCAAAAGATTCCGGTCCGAAGGTGCTATCGCTTAATTAGTTTGCGGGAAAAGCTAGCATCGTCGGTCACAATCTTGAGAACATAAAAGCCATTTACGAACTGACCCGGCAAGTCCCATCGAACTGTTCCTGCAGGACGATAAAACATTCGCTCCGCAACCAGATTGCCACTGGCGTTCAACAGCTGCAGCTTTAAAGATTTTGTGTTTGTGTTTGTTTTTAGATCAATGTGATTATGGAAAGGATTGGAAACGATGAACCCCGCTGACCCGATAGCTTCGTTGGCAACCGCCACAATTTGGCTGTAAACAAACCCCTGGTCATTGCCAACCATCCGCAGCCTGTAGAAGTTTTTTTCAGCAATATCTACATCCTTAAATTGGTACTCCCAACTTCCACCCATGTGAGCGTTGACCACTCCTATCTTCCGGAAAGATTTTCCGTCCGTTGATTTCTCCACTTCAAATTCACGGTTGCTGTTTTCGCTGCTCATTTGCCATCTCAGTTGTATGTATCCTTCGTTGAGTTTCGCCGAAAAAGATTTCAGGGAAGCCGGTAATGTTATCGCCTCCTGCATATACACGGCATAATCCTCGGCCTGTCCATAATACGGCGTATGGCAGGCGCTGGTTATGGTAGTTGTTCCGGAATAACCTATCAGGTCGTCGATAACACGAAATCTGAGGGGCGTGTTGGCGGCAGCATTGGCTGGAACGGTAAAGTTTGCTGCAACGGTGGGTGTTGAGGCAGCATTGAACACAGAGGCAAACAATACCTGCTCTGAAGAATTATCAAAAGAGCCGTCGTTGTTGAAGTCGATCCAGGCGCGTACCTGGTGATAGTTTGCTGCTAACACGGTTACAGCAATTGTGTAGGTGCTCCCTTGCACCAGCTCAGACAATTTGATACATTGCGTTGTCGCATCCACATAGCCTCCGTCGTAAGGCGGTATGGAGCTATAGTAATTTTTATTGTGAATCTGCACGTTTAGAATTCCTGCTGCACTCATGTTCATCCCAGCAGATGCTGTGGCAGGTGCGCAAGCAGGTGCAATGGGGCTCGTGTATGTACTAACGATGTTGGTGGGTTCCAGAGCAAGTGATGTAGACAAACTTCGTCTGTATATGCTTGCAGCAACAGCAAGCATCCTGCTTTTCTGACCAGCGGTGAAAAGATTATAGCAGTTAGTATAGTTCATGTAGTTGTACTCTGTATTGCTATTGTACGGAGTAGTAGTGCACGAGTTAGTACCTGTGCGGCATACAAAGCCGGAGGGTTGTGTAATAGGATCTGTATCACAAACAAAATCGCCCTCAGTACCACAATCAACCTCGTTCAAACAAGTAGATCCGCTAGAACCCCGAAAAGGGTGATACAATGCGAATGCATGCCCCAGCTCGTGCGGCAGCGTTTTTTTTCCTACTCCCATTTGAGTAGCCAAGATGATGGTTCCATCGTACGCCGGATCTCCACCGGGAAAATATGCATATCCACCAACGTAGCTACCCGAGGTGCCATCGCTCCCGTCAATCTTGTTAACTACCCAGATATTATAATAGTCGGAATTGCTCCATCTGCTGATGTTCTTTACCTGTATTTCATTTGCACCGCCTGTAGTAGCAGCATTTACACCGCTCGATACATAATTGAGAATCCCAGTGCCGTCAACCCTGACGATGCCCGATGTGGGATTACAATTGGGATCTCTCACTGCCAGTTGAAACTGAATCTGAATGTCACCTACTCCTTGCGTACCGGTGTAACTTCCATTATAGATTTGATTGAGGTAGTCTATTGTACTTTGAATTTGGGCATCGGAAGGATTGTAGATGGTGCCTACCGCATCACCTGTGTGTATAACATGTACCACAACAGGAATTGTGTATAAAGCAGTTGCACTAGGTGCTTCAGAAATATTGAGTTCTTTTTGTTTCTCTTTTACATGAACCTTAATGATCTCTTCAATTTCTACAACTCTCTTCTGATAAGCAGAATCAGATTTGAGCCTTTTGGTGTGCACCTCATCAA
>DASQNW010000305.1:0-2146 GCA_035644775.1 Chitinophagaceae bacterium
CTTAAACATAATACCTGCAGGTACAATAGCAACTAATAGCACCAACAATATAACAGAAGCCAGTTTCATTTACAGTGCAAAGATGTTGTTTTGAGATGAAGGACAAACCTCCTAAACCATTTGGCTATTCATTATAGCCAAAGGCTATATCAAATGTCTTCTGTTAACAATTTTTTAATGAACCGGCAGCCTGAGTCATTCGTTTTCTTCAGGGAAATCATTTCATTTGCCAAAAACAAATGCCCGGAACAGTGATCAAACGATATAGAGAAGTGAAAAACTTTTCTCAGAAATACGTAGCTGCAAAGATGGGCATTTCACAAAATGCTTATAGCAAAATAGAAAACAACATTACACAGCTTACTGTACAACACGTAAAAGAATTATCAAACATCCTGGAGGTACCTATAACAGATTTATTAAAAGATGATTTCGAAATCCACAGGCCTGCAGCAGTGCCGCACAGCGTGTCAAAATCAGATTTATTGAAGAAGGTAGAAGTGTTGTACAACAAGATAGAATCCAAACATGCCGGCAGGCACCACTGCTATGTGGTTGCGATGTCGCTGGTGGTAACTGCTGATGGTGCTCTCGACCCGGTGCACTAAACTTTCCTTCAAACTGCCTATCTGAATTTTTCAGAGTTCTTTGTTTTTAAGCCGCATGATTACAACTGGTTTCTATGAGTTATAGCTAAACGTTGTAAAAAACTGCATTTTCAACCTTTGATAACACCTAACTGCCTACTTTGCTATAGATACCAACTATGGCCATACAAACCCTTTAAAAGGTCAGGCTACATGTAGCTCTAAACCACTTCTAAAAAGTTGTGTAGGGAGAAGCCATAAGAGCGTAGGTCACGAAAGCAAAGTTGACTTTAACTGCTGGGGGTTTTAACATCATCAAGATGTTCCCAGGTTCAGTTCAGGAAGGGTCAGTAGCGGATGTAATAACCTGAATTAATTTTTATCGGCATAGCATACACCCACTTTTCTAAGTAGGTCAACAAGGTCAGTTTTTCTCGAAGCCGTCCGCCCGGGCGGCTTTTTTTCCGTTGCTCGGCTCACAGCTTTTGTTCCACCCAGAAAAGATGCCACGGTGCTTCACCTCCAAAGTGGCGATTTCAATTTGATGAAGCAACCTTAGAACAATAGGAGAGCATTCGTACAGCCAATTTCTCTATGTGGGAATAATCGTTCGGCTTAGTCATGTATTCCGTGTTCTTTCTCTTGAAGAAGAGTTGGTCCAACTCGCTTTTCGATGTGCTGTATATAACAATTGGAATCTTGGATAATGATTCGTCCAACCTTATCTGTGTGAATGCTTGTTTGCCATCGATCTTGGGCATGTTGATATCCATCACAATCAACGACGGAAACACACCTGCGGATTTTAATTTTTGTAGCAAGCTGATTGCTTCAGCTCCATCTTGCGCCTCTATAACTGTATACTCCTTGTTTATCGCTGTCAAGGCGCGGCGAAGCAGCTGCCGGTCATCCGCATCGTCGTCGGCATAAAAAATGATCGGCTTTAACTTAGTGTTTTCAATGACCGTGGAGTACACCATACCGCAACAAAATAAAGGCAGCCACTTTTTGGCGTAGCAATTATTCGTTAGAATGCAGCAAAAAAAAGCTACAGTACCGGTTCTTGCCGTTGCAGATTGCCTTTTTCATAAGGCCTGGAGTTTCAAAGTTTTTTTTCCATCAACACTTATCAGCTATTTTGGTTTTTCGTTTGTTGATTAGTTTAATTTTATTGTTTTCACCTTAACAACACAACATGGTACGAAATGCAACAGCCGTATGGAACGGTACAGGAAAAGAAGGCAAGGGCCATCTATCCATCCAAAGTGGCGTTTTGAAAGAGACACAATATTCATACAATTCCCGCTTTGAAGAAGGCATTGGAACAAACCCGGAAGAGTTAGTTGCAGCCGCACACGCGGGGTGCTTTACAATGAAGCTAAGTTTCATATTAAATGAAGCTGGCTTTACGGCAGACCAGCTGCAAACGAGGTGCGAACTGACATTCGAAAACGGAGCAATTACAAAATCTCACCTCATCGTGGAAGGAGCTGTCCCAGGAATTGATGAGGCTAAGTTTGCTGATGCTATTAAAAACGCCGAGCAAAACTGCCCCATCT
>DASQNW010000306.1:0-8179 GCA_035644775.1 Chitinophagaceae bacterium
GTGGCTAATCTGCTGTTTTCGGAGCCGTTCTACGAAGGGCCTGTTGGTAAAGAAGCGCTCAGTATTGACAGCAAGAAAAGAGAGTTGCTTTACCTTAAGCTCATTTTGCGAAAGTTGGAGCAGAGCGCACGCGCGGTGTTGTTGGTATCCGACAACATGCTGAAAGAAAATGGCAGCTTGTTAGAAAACGAAATCAAAAGTGAAATAGTGGATCAGTGCAGGTTAGATGCTGTTGTGAGTCTGCCACCTAATTCAATCTCTAATACTTCAAAGAATGCGGCCATCCTGGTTTTCTCGAAAGAAGCTGTTACAACCGAGCACCCGGTGTTCTTCTATCATATTCATGACGACGGAGTTTCCGGAGGAACGGACAAGAAAAAAATAAGAAAGCTGGCAAATGCGCCTTTAATGTTCCCAGATGATTATGGCGATATACCTGATCTCTTCAATCAATGGAAGGTATGCAAGCGTGAATATACATGTGAGCCAACATCACAAAGCATGCTTGTACCATCTGCGGAAATCCGCGAACGTAATTACAGCCTCAACATAAGGAGTTTTTTGAAGCAAGATGATAAGAAACCCGCTTCAGTAGTCACTCAGAACAGACAGGCTTTTCCTGCAAATAGGCCGGCGAGCACCCGCAGCACTTCAATGCGTTGGGTTCCGATTGCTGCACTTTTTCTTTTAGCAATTGCGGCCGCATTCTACTTTTTAAGAAAAGATGACAAGGGAAGTAAAGTTGCCACAAATACTTTTTCCGGCGGAGATACTGCAGGTAGCGTAAATGCGAGTGAAGATACTCAAAGGATTAAAACCCCGGAAAGTACCAAAAAGGTAAAAGACACCCTGATACGAATCTCACCTGCCGAAGTGCCTCCGGTGCAGCCACCTGTAGCCACAACATCTTCTCCAAAGCAGGCCGAAAAGAGATCTGAGGAGACGACAGAAAAGGTATCTGAGGAGGCGGCAGAAAAGCAACCTAAAACAGAGGCTACCACAACAAGAACTTCTATCGACGCTAATGCCGCCAAAGGAGAATACAAGATTATCAATAAAGCTTACTTCCATAACGAACCAGATGAAAGCACCCGTCGAAACGCCTTTGTTGTGCATTGGAACAATTCCTACGCAACACTCAAAGCACTTGATGAGAAAAATGGCTTCATCTATGTAGTATTTAAAAACAACCTTGGACAAGTATCGAAAGGTTGGTTGAAAAAAGGCGATCTCAGGAGAATCAACGAGGAAAAGCAATAGTTACAAAAAAATAAAACCGGAGTTGCGCGTCAGCAATGATGCAGTAACTCGTGCAGAAAGGTTGTTTAGCTTTTCTTCATGCATTCTGAATGCAACCGGTAAATGACTTTGTCTCCATTTCATTCCTACTTCAGAAGTATTACTTTTACGCCTCCTGAACAAGACCAACAACTATGCGAATCAAAAAGGCCGTGATTACCGCTGCTGCCCGCGGTGAACGTTTGTACCCTGTGGCAGATACAATTCAAAAAGCGATGCTGCCGGTGGTCGACATCGATGGGCTCCATAAACCTGTTTTACAGATCATTGCCGAAGAAGCTTTTTCGAGTGGCATCGAAGAGATCTGCATTGTGTGTGCACCAGGTGATGGCACCCGCTATGTAAACGCTTTCACATCTCTCCGCGATAATCTCATTCGTTCTTTCAAAAGTGTAGACTGGGCCAAAATAGAAGCTGAAAAAATAGATGCCCTGCTCGACAGCCTTCAGTTTGCGGAGCAAAAAGAACCTTTAGGGTATGGTCATGCGGTATACTGCGCAAAAGAGTTTGTCAACAATGAGCCCTTCCTGTTGCTCCTTGGAGATTATTTGTACGTATCTCATTTACAGCAGAAAAGGTGTGCTGCACAGTTGTTGGAGCTTGCAGCACAGGAAGAATGTTCCGTCTCAGCCGTTAATCCCACAATAGAGCACCAGATCAGCAGGTACGGAACAGTTACGGGAAGTCATGTTCCCAACAACAATGGTGTTTACCAGATCGACAAAATATTAGAAAAGCCATCGTTAAGTATCGCGGAACTGGAACTACAAACTCCAGGTTTGCGTGCAGGATATTATTTGTGCTTTTTCGGAATGCATGTTTTTACACCAAGTTTATTTCAATCACTGGAAAGAGAAATAAAAAGCGGATCATCAAATATCTTACTAACACCTGCCTTGCAGGAATTGGCTGTAAGTGAAAAGTACCTCGCATTAGAAGTCAAAGGCAATCGCTATGATTTGAGTAGAAAACATGGGTTGTTGCGGGCCCAGATCGCCCTCGGCCTGGCCGGCGAAGGACATGATGAAACTTTGTCCGTGATGGTAGAATTACTTGCTGAAGCAAATGCAAGAAAAGCAATGAAGTTCTAAACTTCTGCTCTTGCGGCTGCAAAACACTTAACCATGAACGTTTTTATTGAAACTATCACCTCTTCCGAACCTTCACATAGAAACAGGTCGTTTTTTGATTTAGCTGACAAACACTCGCCGCAACAATTGCTAGGTGCGTTGCGAGAACTGGATCAATTTAGAAAATCAACTCCTAATCTTTACGATAAAGTAAGATCTATACTGTTTTTGTATGCGGGGTTCAGGTTCTTTCTGATGGAAAGCAAGAGCACAAAACCTATTGGTAGTCTGTCTTATTCGGGTTTTGAAGATTTGCTTTCCCGCAGATTCGAACACGCCATCGCCACATTTTTGAGAGATCTTGAACACAATGGCCCTAATGCATTTCTTTTTAGTGCCTTAGCAGATAGTTATCACCATTTGTCGTTCCAGATCTTAGCCGACCAGGTGCGTAAAAGTGTTCGATCAAGTAAAGGCAATCAGTGGATGTTCCGGGTAGGCAATGTGGAAGAGCACCCCATCCGGATCCATCAGAGATTATTACAACGATCTGAAAGCTCTCTTTTTTATCCCATACTGCACGAGCAAACTTCGGTGCGGATGGATCTTACACACAGTGGATGGTCGGACATCTTCTTCCTTGGAATGGATTATCCTGAAGGAGCAAGAGTTATAAATGTTTCAATTGATCTGGGTGTATTCGGGCGAGACAAAGACATCGCTCCCCCACTCCATGCCTATGTTAGAGTGATTACTGAACCGGTACTTCGCCTAACGAGCATCGACCTGAAAGCTACCAAAGACATCACTGATCTCAACGACCTTTTCAATTTTGGGAATGATTACCTGAGCCTGGTAAAAGCAGGCATTATCGCATCGGGACTGATACCGCCTTCGTTTGAAGGGACCAACCAATCTCTTTCAGATATTCTATCACGAATGGTGGCGCCAGGTATGGGAATAGAACTGGTAACAAAAGTAAACGACATTCCAAAGGGATCGCGGCTAGCAGTTTCTACCAATCTATTGGGTTGTATCATAAGCCTGCTGATGCGGGCCACCGGGCAAACCAAGAATCTTGAAGGTGGTTTAGATGAAACTGAACGCAGATTGATCGCCTCACGTGCTATACTTGGAGAGTGGCTTGGTGGTTCCGGTGGAGGCTGGCAGGATTCAGGCGGAGTATGGCCGGGAATAAAAGCTATTCAGGGTGTATTGTCCCAACCCGGCGATCCGGAACACGGGATCAGTCGAGGCACATTACTACCACGGCATCGTGTGCTGAAAGGAGACGAGGTCCATCCTCTGTTTGAAGAGCGATTAATGAACTCCTTAGTGTTAATGCATGGCGGAATGGCATCCAATGTTGGACCTATTCTGGAGATGGTTACTGAGAAATACCTGTTGCGAGGAAAAAAAGAATGGGATGCCAGGCAAGAAACTAACCAGATCTATGATGCCATCTTAGACGCCATAAAGAACGGAGACATCAGGAAGCTCGGAGAAAACACGGAAAAGAACTGGCAGTACCCGATAAAAACCATTATTCCGTGGGCATCTACTTATTTCACAGAACAGATAATCGCCAAAGCTAAAAAGGCGTTCGGTGCCGACTACTATGGCTTTTTGATGCTGGGCGGGATGTCGGGTGGCGGAATGGGCATGTTCGTGAACCCCGAACGCTACGAAGAGTATAAGCACGGAGTGCTTAAAATATTAAAGGAAACGAAAGAAGACCTTGCTGCGTCCTTGCCTTTTGCAATGGAACCAGTTGTATATAACTGGAAGATCAATCCAAAAGGCTCCTGGTCAAATCTTTTTCAAGGTGGACAAGCACTTATGCCGGAGCAATACTATGGTATTCACGTTTCTGAATTAGTACGAAAGGAGCCAGAGACCATATCATATATCCGCCGTGCCGAAATAGATCATTTTACTAGCTACTGCGAACAGAACAATCTGGCGTACCCACTTCTTAGAACCATTGTCAGCAATCTATTTAAGGTGTCTGACCCCTCAACTCAAAGCAACAGAACGGAAGAGAATGAACGTGCAGACCGGATCAAAAAAGAAAATGGCTTTGACTTTATTCAGCATGAAGAAATAAGGACAGAGCTGCAGAAGGGAAGAATTGGTTTGTCGCGAAATCGCCTCCCGGCAGAGACGGTTATAGAAGACGTTCAACCAGGAGATATTGCTGATTTAGAACAGCTATCCGAATTCACCCGCCAAGGGGAAGAAGCAATCGGGGCCGGCAAAATAGCTGTAATGAGCCTGGCAGCAGGTGTCGGCAGTCGATGGACAAAAGGCGCTGGTGTAATTAAAGCAATAAATCCTTTTGTCGAAATGAATGGAGTACACCGAAGCTTCCTTGAAATTCATCTTGCAAAAACCAGAAAAGTCTCCCAAACACATAGAGGTATTATTCCTCATATTATTGCCACCAGCTACCTCACACACAAGGCTATTGAAGAAGAGTTAAGAGACGCTCACAACTACGGCTTTGATGGACCGGTGTATCTTTCGCCCGGAAGATCTATCGGGCAGCGATTCGTACCTATGGAGCGGGACCTGAGGTTTATGTGGGAGGAAATGCCTCAGGAGACGCTGGACGAGAACAAGCAAAAAGTTCGTGATGCAGTGAGGCAAAGCTTGATTGGCTGGGCAAAAAGCAAAGGTGAGGGAACAGACTACATAGACAATATTGCCGCACAGCGTTTTTCACCACTGGGGCACTGGTACGAAGTTTCTAACCTGTTACGTAATGGCACGTTAGCCCAACTCTTAAGGGAGCAGCCACAGGTACAAACGATCATGTTGCATAATATAGATACGCTTGGAGCGGATGTTCACGCCGCTGCCGTAGGGTATCATCAACAGAGTGGCAACATGCTCACCTTTGAAGTAGTGCCCCGTAGAATTGAAGACCGTGGGGGCGGTCTCGCACGAGTGAATGGGCATTTGCGGCTGCTTGAAGGATTAGCACAACCAAGAGAGGAGGACGAACTAAACCTCAGTTATTACAACTCAATGACAACCTGGATTGAAGTTGATAAGCTTCTGGAGCTTTTTGGCCTTACCCGAGCTGATTTGACATCGGGTGAGGAAGCGCTACTCGCAAAGGCAGTGCGTACCGTAGCCCATCGCATTCCAAGCTACGTTACCATCAAAGAAGTAAAATACCGTTGGGGACATGGGCAGGAAGATATTTATCCCGTTGCGCAAATAGAAAAGCTATGGAGCGATATGTCTGCACTCCCCGATGTGCCTTGTGGATACATAGCGGTGTCTCGCTTCAGGGGACAACAAATGAAAGATCCGGCGCAATTAGATTCCTGGGTGATGGATGGAAGCAAGGACTTCGTGGCTTCGCTTTGCACACTTCAATGATATTTGAGGCACTTTAAGGCGGTCAAATGGTGATTCGCACATTCAGCACCAGCAGTGGACAAAATGCTGTTCAACCCCTATCTTTGCCGTCCGTTAAAATTTTTAACAATCAAACGTATCGTCAATCTGTTGAATTGACCACTAAAATCAAATTGTTTACACATGAATTCTTACGTGTACCTCGTCCCGGTTATGGGTTTAATAGGCTTACTCTACACTTTTTGGAAGTTCGCATGGGTTAGCAGACAAGATGCCGGTACTGATCGAATGAAGGAAATCGCCAATTATATCTCAGAAGGAGCCATGGCATTCCTAAGAGCTGAATGGAAAATTCTCACCTATTTCGGTTTAATCGTGGCGGTGCTGCTAGGGTACATGGGCAGCAGAAGCGAAGCCTCTCATTGGTTTATAGCTGTAGCTTTTCTTATAGGTGCTTTTTTTAGTGCTCTCGCTGGCTATATCGGTATGCGTGCGGCTACAAAAGCGAATGTACGTACTGCTCATGCAGCACGTACCTCTCTTTCTAAAGCCTTGAATGTTTCGTTTACCGGCGGGGCTGTAATGGGAATGGGAGTGGCTGGCTTAGCTGTTTTAGGACTCGGCGGATTGTTTATCGTGCTTATCAAATGGATGGCACCCGATGTACTGGCCACCAGCAGCGAGGTTACAAGAGCTATCGAGGTGTTAACCGGCTTTTCTTTGGGAGCAGAAAGCATAGCGCTTTTTGCCCGGGTTGGTGGAGGTATATATACCAAAGCTGCCGATGTAGGTGCTGACCTGGTCGGTAAAGTGGAAGCTGGTATTCCGGAAGACGATCCTCGAAATCCTGCAACTATTGCGGACAACGTAGGTGATAATGTGGGCGACGTTGCTGGTATGGGAGCAGACCTTTTCGGATCGTATGTAGCTACCGTTCTTGCTACTATTGTTTTAGGGCATGAAGTAACTGATAGTGCAGGTGGTGCTTTAGATGACGGATATGGTGGGTTCTCACCTATACTCCTACCCATGCTGATTGCAGGTGTGGGCATTTTGTTTTCTATCGTAGGAACCTGGTTTGTGCGCATCAGCGAAAGTGCAGGAACCAGCACTGCGGTGGTACAAAGAGCCCTGAATATGGGTAACTGGGGTTCTATTATTTTAACCGCCATTGCTTCATACTTCCTCGTTAGCTGGATATTACCGGAAGGAAATCTTTTCCTGAGCAGAGACATCCGTCCGGGAGGCGAGCAATTAGAAAGCATACGATCTTTTACTAAAATGGGCGTGATGGGCTCAATTGCTGTGGGCCTGGTTGTGGGCACCCTCATGAGCATCATTACTGAATACTATACTGCCATGGGTAAAAGACCGGTGACCAGCATTGTGAGGCAATCTGGAACAGGACATGCCACGAACGTGATTGGCGGCCTCGCAGTAGGAATGGAATCAACCTTCCTTCCCATCCTGGTATTAGCAGCTGGCATATACGGCTCGTATGAGTTCGCAGGTTTGTACGGCGTAGCTATTGCTGCGGCTGGTATGATGGCTACTACTGCTATGCAATTGGCTATCGACGCCTTCGGCCCCATTGCTGATAACGCAGGCGGTATCGCAGAAATGAGTGAGTTGCCAAAAGAAGTTCGTGAAAGAACAGACACGCTTGATGCTGTAGGAAACACTACAGCCGCTACTGGTAAGGGGTTTGCAATCGCCTCCGCAGCTCTGACAGCACTTGCACTTTTTGCAGCGTTCGTTGGAGTAGCCGGTATAGAAGGCATTGATATTTATAAGGCAGATGTATTAGCCAGCCTTTTTATTGGCGGTATGATTCCGTTCATTTTTTCATCCCTCGCAATTCGCGCTGTAGGACAGGCAGCTATGAGCATGGTGGAGGAAGTGCGCCGTCAGTTTCGCGAAATTCCAGGTATCATGGAAGGGAAAGGCAAACCAGAATATGATAAGTGCGTAGCTATTTCAACAGAAGCTTCTATCAAGAAAATGATGTTGCCCGGTGCTATTGCTATTGTATCTCCTATCATCATCGGTTTTCTCCTCGGTCCCGAAGCGCTGGGCGGCTTTCTTGCAGGTGCTACTGTGAGCGGAGTACTTATGGGAATGTTTCAAAACAATGCCGGAGGCGCCTGGGATAATGCAAAGAAAAGTTTTGAAAAAGGAGTAGAAATTAACGGACAGACTTATTACAAAGGTTCAGACCCTCACAAGGCTTCAGTAACCGGGGATACAGTTGGAGATCCTTTTAAAGACACATCTGGTCCTTCCATGAATATTCTTATTAAATTAATGTCGATAGTCTCACTCGTTTTAGCACCCACGCTTGCAGGAGTATTTGGTACGAAAAATTTTTCCGAAGATGGAGCAGCGAATCAAAAGACTAAGCAGTCTATCATTCATACAACGCAAACACCGAACGTTAAGAA
>DASQNW010000307.1:0-4926 GCA_035644775.1 Chitinophagaceae bacterium
GCTGGTTCGATTCCAGTCCTGGGCACTTAGCCGCTCCATAAACGAGCGGTTTTTTTATTATAATCACTATTTATGTCATTAAAGAGCACGGTAAAACCCCGGAAAATTAGCTCCTGCATTACTGTGATGTTATCGTTCATCTAATTCATGTCTTACCACTTTTTACTTTGTCGGGTACTGCCAAGTGCAGCAGGCGTGTCAAAATTGCTCTTAGATAATCGATGATAAAGTAATAATTTGCTGGAGCTTAACCATTCGCCATTTGAGTCAGCTGAAACCATTCCTCCTCGACAACCTCGAAACCTACAAGGATTTGTTTGATCATGCCCATGATCTGATTCATGTTGTTGCTCCGGACGGGAGTATTTTATATGTAAATAATGCCTGGAAGAATATTCTTGGTTACGCTCAAGAGCAAGTGGAGGCTCGATCAATCTATGATTTTGTAGATCAGGCCGACCAGGATCGCTTCATCAGTTACAGAAAGAACGTCATTGCTGGTGAAGCTGTAGATAACGAAATTGTTGTCAACTTCATTGCTTCTAATCGCAACACAATAACACTTGAAGGATTTGTGTCGGCGAAAGTTATTGATGGTAAACCTCTATACACCAGGGGTATTTTTAGAGACATAACCCTAAAGCTTCAGAATGAAGCGAAATTAAGAGAACGGGAAGCCAGCCTGCAACAATTGCTTTTTTATGCCCCCGACGCTATAATCGTAATCGATGAGCAAAGTATAATAAATTACTGGAATCCGAAAGCAGAGGAAATATTCGGGTACAAGACTAACGAGGTTCTTGGAAAATCGCTGACACAGATAATTATACCCGAGCAGTATCGGGAGGCGCACGACAATGGAATGAAGCGGTACCTGACCACTGGGGAAGCTCATGTTCTAAACAAAACAATAGAAATTACAGCTCTAAATAGAGACGGAAGAGAGTTTTACATTTCACTCACTGTTTCTACTACAAAACAGCAAGGTAGAGTGGCTTTTATTGCTTTCGTCAGAGATATTGACGAGCAAAAAAGAAATGCAATTGAATTAGCACAGAAAAAGGAGCAGCTTGAAATATCCAATGCCGAACTTGAACAATTTGCTCATGTGGCTAGTCACGACATGAAAGAACCCATCAGGAAGATCCGAATTTTCACCGAACAAGTGAAAGGTGATATCGATAATGTTCTTTCACCAAAATCATTGAATCACATCAGAAAAATTGAGGTGGCATCAGCACGCCTGATTCAAATGATTGAAGGGGTGCTGGCCTATTCCTCCATTAAAGCACATGAGATAGAGAAAGAGAAAGTGAATCTCAATGACATCATAAAAGATGTTGAGAATGATTTTGAGTTAATCATTCAGCAGAAAAATGCTCTTTTAAAGTATGAAAAATTGCCTGTAATTGAGGGAGCATCGTTTTTACTCTACCAGCTATTCTACAATTTGATTAACAATGCGCTGAAATTTTCAAGGCCCCATCAAGATCCTATTATAGAAATAACCGTAAATAAACTGAATGATGACCAGCTTCATCTTTACCCTATTTCTCCAACTTTATCTTATATAGAAATCGTAGTAAGAGATAATGGTGTCGGATTCAGTCAGGAGCATGCTGAAAAAATATTCAAGACCTTTACACGGCTGCATGCAGCTGGCCGATACGAAGGAACTGGTCTGGGCCTTTCGCTCTGCAGGAATATTGTTCAAAAACACAAAGGCCACATCTATGCCTTAGGCGAGGAGAACAAAGGAACTTCATTTGTTGTTCTGTTGCCCGGTACTTTGCCAGAGGCTGAAGCTGTTGAATAACCCGAATAAAGATTGCTTCGATCAGCAATTGTTTTTCAGCAAGTATTGCGTCATGCTTTGTTGAGCTGAAAAGAGTCCCATTAATGTTTTGATGAATTTGCAGCTCCCGGTTACACTACTGGGAGGACCATCTTAAAAGCAGAACCCTTGTCAGGCTCACTCTCTGCCCAGATGTACCCATCATGATTTTCAATAACTTTCTGCGCTATTGCCAGGCCCACACCAGTGCCTTCGTATTCTGCTTTACCATGTAAGCGCTGAAATAGCCGAAAAATCCGTTCAGCATCATCAGGATGAAAGCCAATCCCATTATCTATCACTTCAATTAAATGGAACGAATCACTTCTTCTTCCTTCAGGTAAATGGGTTTCTACGTCAACACCGCGTATTAATTGAGAGCTGATTTGAACTTGTGGTTTTTCATCCTTTTTATGGTACTTCAGGGAATTGCTAATCAGGTTCTGAAAAAGCTGGCGCAATTGTCTGTGGTCACCCTTAATTGCTGGCAGTGCCTGTACTGTTACAACTGCGCTCTTCTCAATGATGGTAGCTTCCATATCATCTAAAACGTCTTTAATGATGTCCGAAAGGTGTATCACCTGAAAGCCTGCCACACTAAGCGACGTGTTGGAATAGGCCAGCAGATCATCAATAAGACGCCGCATTCTTTCAGCGGTGTTCTGGAGGCGCTCAGTGATACGTGTGTTCTCTTCGTTAATCGTGGGACCCAGATTACTAAGCAACCGGTCTAAGAAATAATTGATCTTACGAAGGGGTTCCTGCAGATCATGGGACGCAGCATAGGTGAATTGCTTCAACTGTTCATTCGCTTGTCGTATCTCCCTGGTTCGCTCCGCTACTTTCTGTTCTAAAAGGTCGGCGGCCAGCTTTTGATCATGAATGTCTGTGCAAGTACCAAACCATTTTATTATACTTCCTGTTTCACTTAGCTGGGGCAATGCTCTTCCTAAAAACCAGCGATACTCCCCATCATGCCGGCGACAGCGATACTCAATTTCATAAGGTTCACCGGTTTGTAAACTATGTCTCCACACCTTCCAAGCCCGCTCCTGATCGTCTGGGTGAAACACATCATTCCACCTGTCACCTTCCGTTTCGGCGTAGGTTAAACCTGTGTAATCATACCACTGCCTGTTATAATAATAGTGGTACCCATCTGGCCTGGTTACCCAGATCATTTGCGGCATGAAGTCTGTTACAAATTGAAACTCTTTGTGACTCTCTTCAATCTTCTTTCTCGCGATTACTTGCTCGGTCACATCACTGGCAACGGCCATTATACCTGCGATGGTTGTGTCAGCACCTATAAAGGGTTCATACACAAAATTTAGATAGGTAGTCTCTATAGTACCATTTCTGGGAAGGGGCACTTGCAGTTCATTCGCAATAAACCGTTTGCCGGTGGTATACACCTGGTTCATTACCTGATCCAGTCCCTGTTCAGCCGCCTCTGGAAAACATTCGAAAACCGGGTTGCCCAAGACCTCAGCCTGACCTTTGCCCCATATTTCATACATACGTTCGTTGGCAATTTCTACTATGAAAGAAGGGCCGCTGAGGATGCACATTGCGACAGGTGATTGCATGACCAAATTCCGTATGTTGGCTTCGCTTTGCCGAATTGCTTCTTCAGCTTTTCTTCGCTCCGTTATATCTGTGAAAACAAGGGCTACTTTGAGGCTATTGTTATCTCCTGCCCGATAAGCATATACATCAAACCACCTTCCCATAGCCCCCGAACCTTCAGTAAAATGGACAGCTTCCCCTGTAAGCGCCACTTCAGCGTATTTGTCGATCCAATATGATTCCAGGTCGGGAACAAGCTGCCGCGCGGTTTTACCAACCGCATCCTTCAGTCCGGATTGTTTTTCGAAAATGGGGTTGGTTTCTAAGAAACGGTAATCAACAGGCTGGTTAGAAGCGTCAAAAATCATCTCAATCACACAAAATCCCTGCTCCATTGATTCAAACAAACTTCTGTATTTGGCTTCGCTTTCAACTTCCTTCTGCCTGGCCAATACTTGTTTGGTAACATCGTGTCCAACTGAAATAATGCCGCTGGCCCTATTTTGTTTCCCGTTATCGTAAATGGGTTTATAGACAAAATCAAAATACAGGGTCTCTCGTCTGCCCTTACGGTTTAGTGTTACAGGAAGTTCCCTGGCATGGAAAGGTTCACCTGTGGTGCGCACCTGATCTAAGAGTTCAATCACGCCCTGAGATTTTAGTTCCGGAACTGCATCTAATAACGGAGTTCCCACCACATCTGCTGTGCGTCCCCACACCTGTAGAAGTCCTTCATTTGCCAGCTCTATAATGTAATCGTCGCCAACCACAATGCCGATAATTACGGGTGCGTTCATAAACAGGTCATAAGCTTTCTCTATACCTTTTAATTTTTCTTCCCGCACCGCAGCTTTTCTTTTCTCTGTTACATCGATGGCGGAGTGAATCAGGTAAACTACTTCACCATCATCATTACACACTGGCTTATTGTTGGCTGACCAATACCGTTCTTCATAGGAGCCATCAGAGTTTACAATATCATAACGGTGGATCGGCAGATGATGTATCTCTTGTTTGAACAAAGCATGTTCAAGGGAAGACATCAGCCTCTTTTCACTTGTTCTCTCCAGATCATCAGGAGAGTTAGGAAAAGCTTCAAAAAGACCTTTACCTAATAACTCACTTCTGCTTCTCCCAGATAGTTGAATGTAGCCCTCTGTGACAGCAGCGATGGTAAAGAGAGGTGCGTCAGCTAATAGCAGTGCACTGTTTCCAGGCATAGCCTCAAACATTTCTAAGGCCGTCAAGCTTAGCTTCAATGGTAATGGTTTCATGTGTTATTCGGGAGCACCGAAATTAACTATAAACAAAGCAATTCTACAGATGAGATAGGTATTGTCAATCACATTGCTTATTCCCTTTTTTTAAATATAGTTGAGAAGGACTCGGGTGTTAACAATATTTATCCGGGAGTTTTTCGATTGCAGAATTTTGCTGCTGCTGCAGGGACATAGTACTTCTTCTTGCATCAAGTATAATGATCACTTGAATGTTATTGTCATACTGTGGAACGAAGCATACGG
>DASQNW010000308.1:0-11603 GCA_035644775.1 Chitinophagaceae bacterium
TTCCGAACACGATAGGTTGTTTCGTGGGAGCCTCATATCCTCTTGCACAGAACTCCTGTCCCTCTCAGCTATGCACAATATGCATATTAAAGCTTGCAGCTTCATGTACAACCTGGGTAATAACTGTCTATTGCAAGTCTCCTGAAAAGATAGTTGATGGCCTGAAAGAATGGGGAGATCATCACCGGGCACTGATATTTAAACGCTCACCTGATTAGGTGGTTGGAGTAAAGCCGGGACTCTGCCATAGACTCCTGAAAAGATCCTGTCAGTTGAGTCTCTGAATAAACATCTTTATCTCTCGTTTTCCTTTACCTGTTGCATAAGGCACCAGCAATTTGGCAATCAATTGCAAGTAGTGTTGCATTTGAGCGTCATCGCTTAATTGCCGAAAAGATATTGCTGCTTCAGATATCCAGAACCTACTTATGAGCGCAATCGTTGAAACCAAAAACTGGATGTCGTTTTCATTTTCTGCCTTTAGGTAGCCAGTTCCACTAAGCAGGTCCAGGTTTTCCCTCAACGTTTCATAGCGCATCTTTTGGGTCTTCTTGTATGCAGTGGCAATCCGCTGATTTTGTGCCATCAAGTGAACAAAACTGAGGAGCAGGCAGCGGTAATGCAAATGGTTCCGGAAAACCTGGTGCAGCATTTCAAGAAATGTAAGCATCGTCATCTGATCCTTTGCAACCATCACTCCAGAGTTTCTCTCCCTTAAACCAGCTGAGAGCTCAAAAACCAGGTCATCTTTGGTGGGAAAATAATAAGTAATGTTCCCGACCCTAATGTTAAGAACTGTGGCAAGTTCTCGCAAGCCAACATACTCAATGCCCCGTTCGTTGAACATTTCTAACGCTTTATCCAGTATTTTCTCCCGTGTGTTCATGTTACATTTGGACAATGTCCAAAACTAAATATTTTTACAGAAACATAAGCATATGAACTACAAACTTCCCCACACCATTAAAAACTGCATTGGAGAAACACTGATCTTCAAAGAGGTCGTACATGAAGTAGATGGCGACAAATTACTCGTTGAAAACTATGTGGTTCCGGGCAGCGGTCCCGTAATGCACACACACTTGTTGCAGGATGAGGCGCTCACTGTATTGGAAGGTCGCATCGGATACCAGATAAAGGGCGGTCCGGAA
Organism: Chitinophagaceae bacterium; assembly: GCA_035644775.1. Classification (GTDB taxonomy): domain Bacteria; phylum Bacteroidota; class Bacteroidia; order Chitinophagales; family Chitinophagaceae; genus Flavisolibacter. The sequence goes on from DASQNW010000308.1 coordinate 1,152, forward strand.
CAATTCGCAGGTGTCGGCGAAACAATAGTATTTGAACGTGGTACACCACACCGGTTCTGGAATGCAGGTGACAATATGTTGCATTGTGAGGGTTGGGTGAAACCGATGAATACCATTGTTTTCTTTCTATCCTCTGTGTATGCGGCGCAAAATAAAACAGGAACAGCGATACCAGAAAAATTTGACGGTGCCTATCTAATAAAGCGATACGCTTCGGAATATGACATGGCAGATATGCCCTCTTTCGTGAAAAAAATTGTTATTCCAATCACGTATTACGTAGGCAAGCTTTTGGGCAAATACAAACACTTTCACAATGCACCTGAACCGGTTAAGAATTGAAATTGTTTCAATTACAATCTAAACGACCTATGCAGTCATAGATAACTTGTTTATGATTCTCTTCCCAAGCTGGGAGGTTTGAACGTTGATTGTTAAATGCTGTTTATTCACCGGCTACGCACCTACTCCTGGTCATATCGGCAATCCATACTAGGGCTTGGTTGGATCAATGCACGCTCAAGCTTTGTGAAGCGCCATCGTTCTTTAACAACAAAAATGGTGGGCCAGTTTAGATTTTATTTGGCAACAGTGCACCCCACCACAATGTTGTTTCTCGCTGCTGGTGTGGGTGTATAGGCATAGCAAAAAGCACAGGACATGTCTCCTTCTGCCACTACTGAAAATTGAAAATCCTCTCCTTCTTGTATCGTTTGCGGGAACTCGCATGGATTTGATACTGTAAATACATTGTCGTATGTTTTTGACGAAGAGGGATCGTGCCATGTGGCTGCAATCTGCAACCCCTTAGCCTCAGGAGATTTCACTTCTATTACGTATTGGCCACACATACCTTTTTTTACCAGCTTACCAGAATAGCAGTCTCCTATACTTTCATCTGACGTGGTGGCAGTTTTCTTACAGCCGCTGATGAATAAAGAAAAAGCCAAAACAATGATTCCAAACTGCTTCATACGTGGTTTTTTTTACTCATGACATGAAAACCACATCAAGCGTTGCATTATGCAATGTTCTGTTTTTAAAATGCAAAAAAGACGAAAGGTGGAACGTACAAAGCAAAAGCATTAGGCTCTAAGAAGCAGCACTTAGCATCAGCATTCTGCATTCAGCACTCTGCCTGCGCATTCAGCATTCTTCTTATTGCTCCGCGGGAAGTAAGATGTGGAAAGTAGAGCCTTTGCCTTTTTCACCCATGGCGTAGATTACTCCGTAGTGGTTGCTTACCACTTTTTTGCAAATCGCCAACCCAATGCCGGTACCGCTATACTCGTTCCTGTTGTGCAAGCGGTGGAAAATTCGAAACATTTGTTCAGCATATTGCTGCTCAAAGCCAATGCCGTTATCCTCCACTACAAGATCGTGATAGTTCCGCGAGGGATGCAGATTGGGAAACTGTTCCAGGGCAGACCTGTCGGCTGTAGCGCACCTGATACGCACTACAGGATCAATGCCAGGCTTTGCAAACTTGAGTGCGTTGTTTATAAGATTATAAAACAATTGGTGCATTTGAACCGGCACTGCCTTGATCACCGGCAGATGGTTAACTTCCACTGTTGCTTTCTTGTCGGAAATCACTAATTCCAGATCGATAAGCGTTTGGGAGACTATCGCGTTTAGGTCAGTGTCTTCTACCTGATCTGGACGGCTCATTTGGGTGAAATTGAGCAGGTCCTTCAACAGGGTGTTCATCCTCAGTGCGGTATTGCTGATTTTTTCAATCTTGTTTTTTGCCTCGTGATCGCTCAGCGGAGTGCCGTCTTTCAACATCTCGCTGAAGAAACGAATCTTCCGCACCGGTTCCTGCAGGTCGTGACTGGTGATGTATACAAACTGTTGCAGTTCGTTGTTGGCCTTTTCTAGTTCGAAGGTGCGCTCTTCAACCCGGCGCTCCAGTTTCATTGCAAACTCCTTCTGATCATGAATATCCGTGTTGGTGCCCACCCAGACCAACACTTTTCCTTCTGAGTCTTTCCGGGGCACACCACGTACCAGGTGCCACCGGTACTCACCGTTCTTGTCCCTGATTCTTTCTTCCAGCTCAAATTCCTGCCCCGTGCGCACCGCCTGCTGCCACACAGCCAGCACATGTGAAACATCATCCGGATGAATGGACTCGATCCATTTTCCCTCTTTCAGTTTTTCCAGGGAAAGCCCTGTGTAGTGGATCCAATGCTGATTGAAAAAATCAACAATACCTTTCGAAGTAGCGGTCCACACTTTTTGCGGCATCGCTTCTGCCATAAAACGGAATAAGGCTTCACGTTCTTCCAATTCAGTTTCTTTTCGTTTCTGTTCCGTTACATCGTTCACCATCAAAATGTGCAGTACGACACCTTCGCTATTTACCACTTGCGACACGTGCAGCTCCAGGAAGTTTTTATTTATCTCGATCACTCTCGAAGGCAGATTTGCGCCTGCTGACGATCCTAAGTTCAACTCTTGTATGCGTAAGCCAGGGAACAGATCTGGCAACACATAATTCCTGTTCTCTTCCACTGAAAAAAGCTGCTTTGCCTTTTCGTTAACCGCCACTATTCTGTTTTCGTTATCCACCAGGAAAACGCCAATGGGTGCCTGCTGGAGAAAGGTGCCGAGGTTTTCTACCTTTACAGGAACAGAGCCGATGAACGTGACATTCTCGGGAACTTTCTTGATCTTGTTGAATGCACGGCGCTGCCTTGTTCGCTGAGCCGCATTGCGAATTGCCGTAGCCAGGTCAAAATGTTTGGTGTAGGAAATGACCAAAGTGTTACTACCTACAAACGGAGCAAATTGTATTTGTCGCCTTACTGTTGCAACCTGCTGTGGACTAGACAGAATAAGAATGGAGATGTGGGTATCAACAGCATTGATTTTTTGTATAGAAGCTATTGGATTCTTTTCCTCAGGGCCGATGATAAATACTTCAGCGGAGGAGAAATCCTCTTCGGAAGAAGGCTCCTCTTTCAACAGGTAAGCGCCGTCCAATGCCTGCAGGATGCTGCTATGCAATTCTCCAAGACCTTTATAAAAAATTGTGGCCAAGCGTTTGCCGTTTAATCAGAAAGAATCGGTTGATCAAGTAAGAGCCTGCCCAGCCAGGTGTATAAAAGATCAGTGGTTGGTGCCATCACATGTGCTGCTCTTGCATCTCTAAGGTACATACTCAAGAGGCCGTTTTGCCTGTATCCAATCCCGCCGGCGAGGGTCATAGCCTCGTTCACCACATCCACTACACAATGGCCAACTTCAGCTTTTGCGGACAGTAAATGAGCGATAGCATCAGGCTCGTTTTTGTCACCTGAAAGTGCAGCATGATAAATCAGTTGTCTTGTTCTTTCAACCTGGGCCCACAAAACACCAAGCCGGTGTTGCAGAATAGAAACCTGGGCCAGCCCTGTACCACTATGCATGTAAGTTCTCTTGACAAGTGAGGCTTTGGCCTCCTGCAGTGCTGCTTCTGCAATACCAAGGTAAGTGCCGGCCATGGACATCAGAAAGTATGGAGCTATCACAGCAAATACATACCACAACTGGTCTCCTTTTTCGCCCAATATCTGGTTTCCTGAAATATGCACATCATTGAAGTGAGCAGATTTCGACGAGTTGCCTCTCATACCCATCCCGTTCCATTCATCTCCCCAAACAATTCCCGGCTGATCAGCCGCTATGACGGCACAGGAAAATTGGTCGGGGCTGGCTTCATCGCTGGCTCCCAATGTTGAAATAACATAAGAATCAGCATGGCCGCCATTGGTGATGAATGTTTTGGTTCCATTCACTACAAATTCGTCGTGAGTAAGCGGAAGCAATGATGTTTGTGGAAAATAAAAATGGGCTCCCGTGCCCGGCTCACTTAAAGCAAGCGTAGTTATATGGTGCCCCTGGGCAATGGGCTCTAAATATTCCTTTTTCTGCGACTCTGTTGCCTTTGCCGCTATCACAGCTGCACCCACGCAGTGCATTCCAAAACAAAGGCCGGCAGAAGAGTATGCCTTACCCAACTCCTCGCTAATTCGCGCCAATGCATATAGTCCGCCTCCCAATCCTCCACTCTCTTTTGGCACCACCAGACCCATGAGCCCCCCTTCTTTAAGAGCTGTCATGGTCTGTGCAATCCATTTCCCTTCTTTGTCTGAAACTACAGCTTCTTTGCTGGCAACATCTCTTGCAATAGCAGCCGCAGTTTGAATCAATTGGTCCAGATCTGGCATTCTTAGGCTTTGCTGTCAAATATAAGGTTAAGTGTTTACCGGATGGGTTACATGCATGGAAATTGTAGCAGCATCAGAGTACATTTTTCCATCAGCATTCTGCCCTCTGTATTCCTGCCCAAAGCATTAAATTAGCGCAAAGCCCACGTGCGTCATGAAACGACTCTTTCAACTTTTAGCTATTGTTCCTTTCATTATCTCATGGACCCTCGTCTTCGATAACAAGCCGTTAGAAGAGCCTGATGAACAGCGTTTCCGAAAGGTGGTGCTCACTACAGGTGTTAAGGACCCGACGGATATGGCCATCTTGCCGAACGGCAACATCATCATTACAGAACTGAATGGACAGGTGAAACTGTATAGAGCTGCTACAGGCAAAACCACCAAAACAAACACGCTTGTTGTTGCCAACGCCCCTGAATCAGGTCTACTAGCAATCGCTCTTGATCCTCAATTTGAACGCAAGGGATGGGTTTACCTGGTGTATTCGCCAGCTGGACTAAAGCAAAATTTTCTGTCTCGTTTCAACTGGATCGGAGATTCGCTTGATCTATCTTCTGAAAAAATAATTCTGCGTATACCTGATGAAAGGGCGTGCTGCCATGTGGGTAGTGGGTTGGCATTTGACTCGAAAGGAAATCTTTTCATTACTGTGGGTGACAACACAAATCCTTTTGGGACGAATTACGCACCGCTTGACGAGCGGCCTGGAAAAACAATTTATGATGCACAACGTACGTCTGCAAATACAAAGGATTTGAGAGGTAAGGTTCTTCGGATTCATCCTGAACCCGATGGCAGCTATTCAATTCCACAAGGCAATTTGTTTACTGACACCGCTGAAGGCAAACCGGAAATATTTGCTATGGGGTGCCGCAATCCCTATAAGATCACTGTCGATAAGAGATTTGATATTGCATACTGGGGAGAAGTTGGACCTGATGCAAGTGATTTTGATCCAAAGGGTCCACGCGGATATGACGAACTCAACCAGGGGAAAAAAGCTGGGAATTATGGCTGGCCGTTCTTTATCGGCAACAACGAAGCGTATGCTGATGTTGATTTTGCAACGGAAACCATTGGGCAAAAGTTTGAGGCGGCCGCACCAGAAAACAGAAGCATCAATAACTACGGCATAAAAACACTACCTCCCGCACAAAAACCATTGATCTGGTACCCATACGACAAATCAGAAGTGTTTCCAAACCTGGGTAGCGGAGGAAGAACTATTATTGCCGGTCAGTTCTTCAATTTCAATCCCGACACAAAATCTTCCATTGCCTTTCCTCAATATTATGACAATGGTTTGTTCTTCGCTGACTGGATGCGCAACTGGATTAAAGTAGTTCGGCTTAATAAAGATGGTGCACTGGAACGTATCGAGAACTTCATGCCTTCTACTACATTTCAAAAGCCTATTTCCCTAAAGTTTGGTCCTGATGGAGCCTTGTATGTGCTGGAGTTCGGCAGTTTGTGGGGCGACAATACTGATTCGAGATTGACACGAGTGGAATTCATCAAAGGCAACCGGGCACCTGTAGCAAAGATCAAAGCGAATAAAACAACGGGTGCTTTGCCACTGAAGATTGAGCTTTCTGCTGAACAGTCTTTCGACTACGACAAAAATGATACACTCCACTACCAGTGGATCATTGGAGGAAAAACTGTTGCCTCACCAGGTGCAACACTGCAGTACACGTTTAGCAAACCTGGCAGTTATAAAGTATTGTTGCGGGTTAAAGACAAGCAGGGAAAAGGTGATACTGCATCGGTGATGATTATGGCAGGAAATGCCATTCCCGATGTGCAGATCCTTAGCAGCACAGGAATGTTTTACAGTGATACAATTAGATATGAAGTTGTAGTTACTGATAAGGAAGATGGAAAAAATATTGATCCAAAAAATCTGTCGGTTTCTCTCAAATATTATCCCGAAGGACGGATCACAGCTACCACTGCCGGTAAAACCATTAACGCGTTTGAAAAAGGAAGTACGTGGATCAGCGAAAGTGATTGCAAGGCATGCCACGCAATGACTGCCAAGTCAGTAGGCCCATCTTTCACCTCAATCTCTCAAAAATACTTGCAGCAGAAGAATGATGCGGCAATTGTTGACAGGCTTGCAACAAAGGTCATCACAGGCGGCAAGGGTGTTTGGGGTGAACAGGCCATGAACCCTCATCCACAACTGACAAGAGAAACGGCAACAGAAATGATACGATACATTTTGTCTGTTGCTGCCGCAAAGCCGAAACAGCAAAAGCTTGCCTCAAAAGGAAAAATAAACACCTACTTGAATGAGAAGCAAAATAAAGGCAGCTATGTGCTTAATGCTTCTTATCGTGACAAGGGTGGGAACGGCATTGGTCCGCTCACAGGAACAGCAACACGAGTATTTCGTTCTCCTATCATTACAGCTACTGATTTTGATGAGGTATATGAACTGCGGAAAACGAATGTATTATCAAGCATAAATAAGGATGCGTTTGCCCAGCTCAAAGAAGTAGATCTTACCGGGATCAAGGAAATGGTTTTTACCCTATCCACAGAAACCACTGGCACCGGCATTGAGGTTCATCTCGATGCACCAAATGGCGACCTTATTGGCACGATAGAAGTTCCCACCGGTAAATGGAACCAGTGGCGGCAATTGAAGATGCCGATCAAAGCTGTAAAAGGAGTACATGATGTTTATTTTGTTTTCAAGAACCGGCTGTACGTGTTAAACCTCTTGAATGTGCAATCAATACAGTTTAGGTAACAGAGGATTCAGCGGTAGCAACATGTTGCTAGAAATTCAGGGGTTGATGGCACCGAAATTAATTTGCACAGCAGGACTTGCTCTCTTAAATCTTTCAGCTTCCTCTGGAGTTACTTTTGTTTGCCATAAGTAGAGGGCAGTGAGGTTCTTAAGTACTGCTAAATGTCGGAGTCCCTCATCCGAAACCTGAGTGCCGTAAAGATTTAGGTATTCAAGGTTCTTAAGCGCTGACAATCGCTGCACCATAGCATCATCAACATTCGTGTTTCCAAGATGTAAGCGGGAAAGATTAGGAAATGTGGCCAGCGAATCAAGAGCCTGCGGCAAAAGTACTTTTCCTTTTAAATTCAACCATGCGACGTGCTCCGATAGTGCCTTTAAGGCACTTACCTCTTTTACACCAAACGTATCTCTATTCTGCAACATCTGCACTTGCAGGTACTGCACATCTTTCGATACCGGCAACAATTTGAAACCAGCTTCTGAAGCATTTGCTAATTTGGTTGAATCAGCTGCATGTATCTTTTTGGCAAAGATGCCTTTAGGCGGCTGGGTTGCTGCAGCCAATTTCGTCAAAGCTCTTTTGATGCTGTCAGGGACAGCGACTTGCGCAACTTTCTTGTCGAAATCTGCTCCTTGCTGTATCCACCACTGAATAAGATTTACCTGGTCTATATTCAGAGGTGTTTTTCCTTTCGGAGGCATACGTTTGTCGTCATCTTCAGGCAACAGAAGATATGTGTAGATCTTGCTTTCTTCCGGCACGCCTGGTTTTATCACTGCACCATTTTTACCACCTTTCAAAAGGTAATCTTTAGTGGTGAGAATAAGCCCCCCTTTCTTCTTAGAAGTGCTATGGCAACTAACACATTTTTTATCTAGAATCGGCTGGATAATATCAGCGAAAACAAGGGCCTCTGGTATACTGGCGATTATTTTTGGAGCGGGTTCCTGCGGAGGTGGCAGACCTGCCAATCCCCTGAGCGGCTGCGGCAATTCGGATATGAGATAATCGGAACCGTGCGTCAGCGAACCGCCTCCATGACCAGTGATGATCAGGCATATGAAGGCCGTGATGAGCATCGTTGTGTAACCAAGCTGAAATGTTTTTGAGGGGCGCTTTTCAAAGTACATTTTGAATATCCACGCAAATGTAGAAACTGCGGCAAGTGCAATTCCAAACCACTTATGCCAGGATAGTATCTCTTCATCGTAGCCTTCGTCCTGAGAAAGGAAATACCCCAGAATAGCCGCGATAATGGAGCTGAGAGCTGTAAGCATTAATACAAAACCAATGGCAGGTCGAAGATTTTCATAGCGCCTTTTTCTGGATAAAAACTCCAGTGCAACAGCAACAAACAGAAACCCGATAGGCAGGTGAACTACCAGAGGGTGAAAGCGTCCCAGAAAACTTTGTATATCTAAAAAGGGTGTACTAATCAAGAGCACAAAATAATAAGTCTTGGTTTAGTTTAGCCGACTAAATCGGTGACAACCTTTCCATGCACATCCGTGAGGCGGAAATCCCTGCCCTGAAACGCGTAAGTAAGCTTTTCATGATCAAACCCTAATTGATGTAGAATGGTAGCTTGCAGGTCATGCACGTGCACCCGGTCCTTCACACCGTAGTAACCGAGTTCGTCAGTCTCACCGTAGCTGATGCCGGGTTTAATGCCACCTCCTGCCATCCAAATGGTAAATGCTTCGGCATGATGATCACGTCCTAAGGCTTCACCTGCTCCTCCATTTCTGTTCTCACGCATGGGAGTTCTACCAAACTCACCACCCCACACGATCAATGTCTCGTCCAGCAAGCCTCTTTGCTTTAAATCCTGGATGAGGGCAGTCATCGGTTGATCTACCTGCTTGCATCGCTCCTGAAATCCTCCGTTCAACGCATCGCCTAGTGTTACGCCATGATGATCCCATCCCCAATGGAACAACTGCACGTAGCGAACTCCTTTTTCAACGAGCCGCCGCGCAAGCAGGCAATTATTTGCGAAAGATGATTTGCCCGGTTCTGTACCATACATCTTGTGAATGTATTCGGGTTCATCGTTGATATTCATTACCTCGGGAACAGAGATCTGCATCTTGTACGCCATCTCGTACTGAGAAATACGGGTCTCAATTTCCGGGTCAAGGACTTTTGCGTGGTGATCACTGTTAAGGTCATTGATCACGTCAATCATATCTCCTTTTACCTCTCGGTCCATTCCTGCCGGGTCGGAAACATACAACACCGGATCGCCTTCGCTGCGACATTGCACACCCTGGTAAACAGAAGGTAGAAATCCGCTACCCCACACGCTCTTTCCTGCATCAGGAGTTTTTCCACCTGAAGCCAGCACGATAAAACCTGGCAAGTTTTCGTTTTCTGTTCCGAGACCATACGTAACCCAGGATCCTATGCTTGGCCTTCCAAGTCGGGGTGAGCCGGTATGCATGAACAATTGAGCTGGTGCATGGTTAAACTGATCGGTGTACATGGTTTTCACGAAACTTACATCATCAACCACCGACTGAAAGTGCGGCAGGTACTTTGACACGTACGCGCCTGACTGGCCTCTTTGCTTGAACTCCGCAGAAACAGGACCGAGCAGCTTGGGAACACCCTTTATGAAAGCGAACTTTTTCCCTTCCAAAAACGACTGAGGGCAATCTTGTCCGTCAAGCTTTTGAAGTATGGGTTTGTAATCAAACAACTCAAGCTGCGAAGGTGCTCCTGCCATGTGCAGATAAATCACGTATTTGGCTTTTGGCGGAAAATGCGGTACTCGCAGTGGAGAGGCATTTGAAGCTATTGCAGCAGCAACAGGGTCTTTGCTACCTCCAAAGGAGCAGCCAAACAGAGAAGTTAACGCAATGCCTCCCAAGCCGGTTGTCACATCCTGAATGAAATGACGCCTTGTGAGAGCTTTCATTGCTCTTTCTGTGTCTTCAATATGCTTCTGCATCATATTTATTCTTTTGTAAGGAATTCATCCTGGTTAATGATTACACCTGCAACCAGTGCAAGCGGCGCCAGTTCAACAGCATTCTCTTTTGAACCTGTTAGCACTATTGCTTTATCCTTGTTCTTCTTGTAATATGCGTCCATTCTATGGTAAAATTCCATCAGCTTGTTTAAGGCATTGGCATCAGGATCGCGGAACAATGCCATTCTGTATCCCCGGGTGATACTTGTCGCCACATCCTGATTTCCATCTTCCACCATTTTTTTTGCCATTGCTACTGAAACAATGGTTGAAACAGTATCGTTCAATGTAGCAAGCGCCTGTAGCGGTGTATTGGTCCTTATCCTTCTTACCATACAAAATTCGCGGCTTGGGCCATCAAAGTTCAACAGGTTTGGATAGGGGCTCGTTCGCTTTATGTAAGTGTATACTGCACGTCGATATTTGTCTTCTCCTTCACTTAACTTCCAGTCCATTCCATTGTACACAGTTTGCCAGACTTTATCCGGTTGGTGAGGCA
>DASQNW010000309.1:0-15079 GCA_035644775.1 Chitinophagaceae bacterium
AAGTGGCCGTGGGTAAATTTATCCTGCTATTGAATGGGGACACCATCATTTTAGATAAGGCAATAGACAAAACAACCAAATGGCTTCAGCAGAGAACTGATGCTGTAGCTTGTGGTGTGCAATTGTTGAACGAAGACGGGAGCCACCAAATATCAGGTGCTCATTTCAAAACAGGTGGTTTGAACCTGTTGTTGCCACTTCCGTATTTGGGTGATTTGGTGAGATGGGCAGGACGTCGCTTCAGAACAAAAATCCCAAGCATAGAAAGAGTAGAAAAGGAGATGGAGATTGATTGGATTGTTGGAGCTTTTATTATGGTTAGGAGCGATATTCTACGTCTCGGTGAGCTGCTCGATGAAGATTTTTTTATGTATGCAGAGGAAATAGAATGGTGCAGCCGTCTTAAACAACATGGGAAGCTTTATCTGTTGTCAGTGCCGAAAGTTGTTCACCTCGGTGGTGGTGCAAGCGGTGATTATTACAAAACTGATGAAAACCAAAACAGCAAAAACCTCTGGAACAAAAAAGGAGCACAAATACTTGTGTCACAGTTTTTGAGAATAAGAAAGCAATACGGAATTTTTTGGCTTTTGATATTGACTACTTTTTTCCTGCTGGAGATTCCTGTCTTTGCAGCAGGATTGCTTGTGTCGCGTTTAGCTGCAACAAAAGGTAAACACAACAGCTCTCAACTTCTCGGGTATATAAAAAACATGCGGCTTGTTGTAACTTATCTTCCAAAAATCATCAAAAACAAGCCTTACTTCTACAAAGTATATTGATGCATGCAATTGTCGATCATCATAATTAACTACAACACGTTTCATCTTACCAGCAATTGCATTCGCTCTATCAAAGAAAAAGTAGTTGATATCTCATATGAAATCATACTAGTGGATAATGCTTCTAAAGAATGCGATCCTACGCGGTTCCTGGACGAATTTCCAGAGATTATCCTCGTGCCTAGTGCTACCAATACAGGTTTTGCAGGAGGCAACAACCTGGGTATTGAAAAAGCGAATGGCGCCTATTTACTGCTATTGAATAGCGATACTGAGTTGATCAACAATGCTCCCAAAATTTGTCTTGATTTCATGCAGAAGCAGCCAAAAGCAGGCGTAACCACCGCCCAATTATTGTACCCAGACGGACGGGTGCAACACAATTGTCGCCGTTTTCGAACGATCACTTGGGAGTTGTTGGAAGTGATACCGCTGTATAAGCTTTTGCCCAAAGCCCACAGGGAAGCCCTGATGCTACACAGGTATTTTGATCATACGCGAAGCATTACATGCGACTGGGTTTGGGGAGCATACATGCTATTTCCTAAGACTATCCTGGATAAAATGAAAGGAAGAAAGCTTGCGGAAGACTTCTTCATGTACAGCGAAGATGTGTTATGGTGCTGGGAAATTAAAAATCAAGGATACGACATCTATTTTCTTCCAGAGGCTAAAGTGATGCATATCAATCAGGCGTCTACTTCCAGGGAAAAGAAGGAATTAATCAGAACCACTACCATAAAAAACCACGCTAAATTCATGAGAAAGTATTACCCCGATTGGCGGTGGTATGTATTTGCTTCTATTTATTTCGCAAAACAGTATAGTGCTCTGTTGTTGGGGAAACTGTTGAAAGGCTGACCAGCTACTTGTATGTTGGAACCATCAGCGGCTTCTTTACCATTTTTTTAAGAAGCAGGTATGCGTTTCGTGTAAAGCCGAACCTGTCAATATACCAGGCAACCTTAATTGTTTTCATTTGTAAAAAGTCTATGTTCCTCAACCCCAGTTGAGCGCCGAACTCCTGAAACTGCGTCAGCATATTGTTTACCGATATGCCTTCACGCATGCTTTTTTCTTTCCTAATCAAGCGGTAGAGCATAAAGTTGAGATGATATTTCAGGAAATGAGCTCCGTGTTCTTGAACAATTTGATAGCATGCCGGATCTTGTGTCAGGCTAGATAAGTATGTAACGAGCCGGCCGAATGCATGAAGCATTTTTCTGTCCGAAGAAACCTTGGTAGTGCTCTGATGGATTCTAAAGGCGAAACATTTCTCCGGTGATACAGCAAAATAGCCCAGGGAAGCCAGCCTGATCCAGAGCTCATAGTCTGCAAACAGTATGTTGGGATAATCTGCAGATATTCCACCAATCTTTTCGTAGTCGCTACTTCTTATCATGTATCCGGTGGCCATGATGTAATACTCGCACCTGAGTACGGAAGCAAGATATTCGGTACTGCTGAATGTTTCTCGCATTCGTTTTGACTCTTCGATAACCACTCCATCGTCATCAATAAAGTCGTAATGAGCCTGATATAACGTAGCATCCGGATGTTTACCAATCAAAGCGAGCATGACATCAAGGTAATCAGGATATAAAATGTCGTCATAGCCCAGGATGGTGAAATACTCACCTTTTTCTATCGCCCTGATGCGATCCCAGTTTTCCTGGATATTGATGTTTTCATCCGTATGAATGATCCTTAGATTTTCAATGCGCAATGATTGAAGCCAATCTACAATACCTGCATCCTTTGTAGCGATGTCAGTGAGTACCACCACATCGTAATCTTTGTTAGTTTGTTGGAGAATGCTCGTAATGCACTTTTCCAGCAAGACTTTACCTGTTTTTACAGGAATGACGATGGTGAATTTTGGCATATCAAAACAGTAGTGAACTATAATTTATACTACGCGGTAGCGTTAGCACAAATACTTCAATTAACCACAATAATATACCTTTATTTCAAAGCAAAGAGTCAAACACATCTATGGCTGATAACGTTGTGGCGAACATCATCAAAGGATTTTCGTCACGCTTTAGAAAGAAGAGAAAAGCTAATGTTTATGGTATCTCGTGGTTGCACATGCGGTACCTGAAGAATTTACCTGAAACTTCTTACAATCAGATTCGGTTTCTTGGTAACACCCTAACCGTGTTCGGTAGAACAGGTTTTCTCCACGCATTAAAGGAAGTTTTTTTTGAGGAGATCTATAAAATAGATTTGCCAGCGAAGCCGTACATTATTGACTGCGGTGCTCACATCGGCCTCAGTGTGATTTACTTCAAACATCACTATCCGGATGCTGAAATACTTGCTTTTGAGCCGGATGAACAAAACTTCGAGCTTCTACAGAAAAACGTAAAAAGCTTTGGATACAAAGGGGTTGTTCTCAAAAAAGAAGCTGTTTGGCACCAGGACGGCAATATTGCATTCTCCAATGAGGGATCGATGGCCAGCAAAATAGTTGAACAAGGATCCTACAAAATACCTGCTTCAAGGTTGAGAAGCCATCTCACAAAAAAGGTAGACCTGCTAAAAGTTGATATTGAAGGTGCCGAATACCTCGTGTTGAAAGACATCTCGGATGTTTTGCATCTTGTTTCTAATCTCTTTCTGGAGTATCATGGCAACTTCAATCAGAACAATGAGCTTGCAGATATATTTGCAATCATTCAAAAAAATGGTTTTTCGTTTTATATAAAAGAAGCTGCACCCGTTTATGAGCACCCTTTTGTCCACTTTCGGGAAACGCGAAGGCATGAATACGATGTGCAGCTGAATATTTTTTGTTTTAGACAATGATGCATATGATATGAATGAGTCGAGTTTCTATTCTCATCCAACAGCAGTCATAGATGAAGATTGCCAAATAGGCGAAGGCACTAAGATCTGGCACTTCAGTCATATAATGTCTGGGTGTATTATTGGCCGAAATTGCAACATAGGTCAGAATGTTGTGGTATCGCCACAGGTGGTGCTTGGCAATAACGTAAAGGTTCAGAACAATGTATCAATTTATACCGGCGTTACCTGTGATGACGATGTATTCCTCGGACCATCAATGGTGTTTACTAATGTCATCAATCCCAGAAGTGCTGTCAATCGCAAGTCTTCTTACCAAAAAACCCATGTAGCTCGAGGAGCAACGATCGGTGCAAATGCAACCATCGTGTGTGGCCACAACGTTGGGGAGTATGCGTTTATAGGAGCGGGAGCAGTAGTAACTAAAGAAGTGTTGCCCTTTGCTCTGGTGGTGGGGAACCCTGCAAAGCAGATTGGCTGGATGAGTATCTATGGGCATCGGCTGAAATTCGATACTGAAAACATTGCCTTTTGCCCTGAGAGCAAAGAAGAATACAGGCTTTCAGAGGGCAGAGTTTTCAAAGTGTAAGCAGACGCTGCAAGAAGACGATCAGCAACAATTTTCTAAATGGGAATTATTCAAAAGCAAAGCATTCAGTCTACGATAATCACCATGGTTGGCTTTGCTATTGGTGCTTTCAACATGATCATCTTTGCGCCAAAGGTGCTTACGGCCGAAGAACTTGGGTTAACAAGAATTATTACGGATGCTGGTTTGACTCTTGCCACAATGTGCACACTCGGGTGCATCCCCATCATCAATAAATTTTTTCCTTTTTACAAAAGCTACCTGAAGCCCCTGCAAAACGATCTGCCATTTCTTTCACTAGTGGTTTGCTTGACGGGTTTCATAGTAATGTGTATTGCTGGTTATGCTGCAAGGGATATCATTGTGCTCAAATTCAGTGAAAGATCTCCGCTGTTTGTTCAATACAGCTACCTGGTATATCCTTTTGCCTTCTTCATGCTTTTGTTCATATGGCTCGAAAGCTTCAGTTGGTCCTTGAGGAAAAGTGTTGTTTCTAACACGCTGAAGGAGACCGTCCCCAGGCTGATTTTTACTTTGCTGTTGCTTTGTACAATTTTGAAGGTGCTGGACCTGGATGATTTCATCGTCAGCTTCTCATTTATCTATATTATCCCTGTTCTATGTCTCTTTATCTATTTGTGGAGAACCGGAGAGTTTAGGTTTGCGGCGAGGCTCAGTTCTGTTACTGTTCGCTTGAAGGGTAGGATGATAAATTTTGCTTTTTTTGTTTTCGGCGCACAGGTGCTGAACCTCATATCCCGTACAATAGACACTTTTATTTTGTCTGCAAAATCTTCCCGGGGGTTGAGCGATGCAGCCGTATTTACCATTGCTACATATGTTGTTGCAGTTATGGAAGTTCCTCAGCGAAGTATTACATCTATAACTGTCCCAATTTTAGCTGAGTCCTGGAAGAATAAGGATCTGAATAATATATCCAACATTTATTCGAAAAGCGTAACAACCCTACTTACAACGGGTTTATTCATCTTCGGTTTGATATGGTTGAATATTCATCATCTGGGGGCTTACCTGGGACGGGATTTTACAGGCATAGAAGCCATTGTATTATTTATGGGTGTAGGAAAACTGATCGACCTCGGCACTGGAGCCAATGCGCAAATCATTCAAACTTCTAATTTTTGGAAAGTAGATTTTACCACAAATGTGGTGTATACAGTAGTGGCATTGCCACTCAATTACATCCTGATCTCACGATATGGATTAATGGGCGCCGCTTACTCCTCTCTGATCGCGATTACATTTTACAACGTATTGCGGTTCGGTTTTCTCTGGTTTAAATTCAAACTGCAGCCATACAGCACTAAAAGCCTGGTGGCATTGATGATAGGAGTAGCATGTACGTTTCTTGTGTACCTGGTGCCGCAGCATCCTAATTTAATGGTGGATCTGTTGATCCGGAGCTTTAGTTTTTGCACTTTGTTCCTGGCCGCCACTTATCTCGCCAGGGTTTCGGAAGAAATAAACGCCTTATTAACAAACATCTTTTTACGACTTAGGGGCAATTCATCAACTAAAAAGAGTTAGATTTCAACAGGTCAAGAAACAATGCCATTCCTTTCTTTTTCTCCCCGGAAAGGTCATAGCTTATGTATTCGGTGTAATATTTTTTTAGGTCAAAATAATCTACATCATTCTCCGTGATCACTTGTTCAATGCTGTTCAGGCCCGCGGCATTGGCAGCACTAAAATCTTCAATAAAGCTTTTCGGTAGCTGCTTGTTTGCTACCCATGCTGCAAACACAAAGGGAAGTCCGGTAAACTCTTTCCATGCACTTCCTAAGTCGTAAGCATAAGAGGTGATCTGAGTCTGTTTGAGCGCCCGATCACCAATAACCAGTGCTGCAGACGTACCGCGGATGGTCCCTGCAAAATCTTCATCGGTTGCAGGAAAAAATTGCACTTGCTGCTGCCAGTGGTGGCGGAACAATAGTTGAGCCAGCGCAGTCGAAGTCCGGGATTGATAATCCAGGTGCACTGCTTTTATTTCCTGCAACTGCACCTGCGAGAATATAGCTACAGAGGCGACGGGGCCATCGCAACCAATACAAAAGTCACTGATGATATATTGTTCCTTAAACAGTGGGATCGCGGCAACCGGCAATAGACCAACATCAATCTTATCGTGCAGTAAAAGTTCGGCAATCTTTGCCGGATAGGTTTCTATAAGTTCAAGGTTCCTATGTACCGGGTGGTGTTTGATCCCATATAGCAAAGGACGGGTGTTCAAATAGCTGACAGCCCCTACCCTAATCTTCTCCAAATAGTCTAAATTTGGCCGCAAAGATATAGTCAACTTAAAGCATTGGATGAAGGTTTAGAACTCAAGTTTTAGAAGACATTTTTTAGTACCTCCTGAACTGTAACCATAATCTTCACTGCGGCTCTTCACCATTCATCTTCCAATATAAAAACTTCACCACCATGGAATTAAACCCGCTGACGGCGATCGGAGCTATTGACGGCCGCTATCGAAAACAAGTGGAGCATCTTTACGAATATTTCTCCGAATACGGTCTCATTAAATACCGCGTGCTCATCGAGATAGAGTACCTGTACTTGCTGTCGGCAAAAAAGGTTTTTCGCTTGTCTCAAAACGCCGTCAACCATTTAGACTCCATAAAAGACAATTTCGAGATAGCACATGCCGAAGAAATAAAGGAAACAGAGAAGATAACCAACCACGACGTAAAGGCAGTTGAATACTTTCTCAAAAAAGAGCTCGAAAAGGTTGGCGAAGAAGATGCAAAAGAATGGGTTCATTTCGGCCTTACTTCCCAGGATGTAAACAACACAGCCATCCCTCTCTTATGGAAGCATGCTGTTGAATATGAATACCTGCCTGGCCTACTCAATCTAAATGCACAATTGAAGTTGCTGGCGAAGCAGTGGGAAAATATTTCCATGCTGGCCCGCACTCATGGACAACCTGCATCACCAACAAGGCTTGGAAAGGAAATCATGGTTTTTGTAGAGCGGGTGGAGAACCAGGTTGAGCAATTGATAAACATTCCATTCAGTGCTAAGTTTGGCGGAGCAACAGGAAATTTCAACGCCCATCATGTTGCCTTTCCAAAGACTGACTGGATAAAATTCGCCAACGAATTTGTAGAAGACGTACTCGGACTACAACGGTCACAGTTCACTACACAAATTGAGCACTACGACAATCTTGCTGCACATTTTGATGCCATGAAGCGCATCAACAATATTTTGATTGACTTATGTCGAGACTTATGGACATACATTTCCTTAGACTATTTCAAGCAGAAAGTCAAAAAAGGTGAAGTGGGTTCTTCTGCCATGCCACATAAGGTGAATCCTATTGACTTTGAAAATGCAGAAGGTAATCTTGGTGTGTCAAATGCGCTGTTGGAACATCTCTCCGCCAAGCTTCCTGTTTCCCGGTTGCAGAGAGACCTTACTGATTCTACTGTGCTGCGAAATATAGGTGTGCCATTTGCACATACAACGATCGCATTCCGCTCTATAGAAAAAGGATTGAACAAGCTGATACTCAATGACGAGAAGATTTATGATGATCTTGAACAAAATTGGGCTGTTGTAGCTGAAGCTATTCAGACTATTTTACGGAGAGAGCAATATGCAAGTCCCTATGAGGCGCTAAAAGAACTGACCAGGGGAAAAAACAGTATCAATAAAAAATCAATGCACCAATTCATAGATGCCTTAAACGTTTCGGCAGCAATAAAAAAAGAGCTTAAGTCCATTACACCCCACAACTATACAGGCATAGCTCCTAAATTTTAGAACCAGTGTTCCTCAGCGAAGGCTGTAGACATTCTTGTATTTTCTCCAACAGATCGGAACTGTCGAATGGCTTGCTGATGGCTCCGTCGGCACCAAACAATTCTGTGTGTTCCAACGTAGTTTCATCGCCCGACATCAATATCACTTTAATGTTATTGCTGCTCTTGTCCGACTTCAAACGGTTGCACAACTCTCTGCCGTCTTCTCCATTGAGGTTTACATCCAACACAATTAATTGTGGACTCCATTCTTCGATGCATATGGCAGATGATGTGAGGTTGTCACAGACTTTTACAGAAAACCCTTCGGCAGCTAAAATCATAGACATAATACTTGCAAGATCTGTATTATCATCTACTATTAAAATGCGCTGTTCCATGGGGGATTTTTCGCACTAAAAGCAAAAACTTAACCATAAATAAAAAATGGAAGTTTTCAGCGGAAACTTACTTGTGAATTTCGCTTGTAAAATGGAACTCTATTTCAGGATTGTTGGTGCGTTCTGTATTCAAAAACCATTCGCTTTGAGCAAGATATACAAGTTGCCCGTCTTTATCCTCAGCGATGTTTGCCTGTTTGAAGCGGGTAAATTCTTCTAGTTTTTTCTGATCATTGCTGGTGAGCCAGCAGGCTTTATAAAACGGAAGCGTGTTGAACTGCACGGAGGCTCCGTATTCATGTAAAAGTCTGTATTGAATCACCTCGAACTGCAGCTCTCCCACACAACCAATTATCTTTTTGTTGCCCCCGAACTGCGTAAACAACTGTGCTACACCTTCATCAGTTAATTGTAGTAGGCCTTTTTCCAGCTGTTTGGTTTTCATTGGATCTTTATTGACGACCTCTTTAAAGATTTCGGGTGAAAACGAAGGTATGCCGGTAAAAAAGAAATCTTCACCCTCCGTAAGCGTGTCGCCTATCTTGAAATTACCGGTATCAAAAAGTCCAACAACATCGCCGGCATACGCATCGTCTACTACGCTTTTCTCCCTAGCCAGGAAGGAATATGGGTTGCTGAATCGCACGTCTTTATCAAGCCGCACATGATGAAAATACCTGTTCCGCTCAAACCTGCCCGAACATACCCTGAGAAAGGCGATCCTGTCGCGGTGCTTGGGGTCAAGGTTAGCATGTATTTTAAATACAAATCCGCTGAATTTCTCTTCATTTACATCCAGCTGTCTTGCGGATGTTTCCCTGCTTCTCGGTCTTGGAGCAATGCGGATAAATGTGTCCAGCATTTCTTTCACACCAAAGTTGTTGATGGCGCTTCCAAAGAACACCGGCGCTACATCACCTTTCAAATAAGAGTCAGCATCCAGCTCTCCATATACACCATCAATCAATTCTACGTCTTCTCTCAAGGTATGTGCATCCTTGTCGCCCAGTTTCTCTCCAAGCACGCCAGATTCAATAGCAGTTATCGAGATGGTTTCTTCATTGGTTGCTTTGGTATGGGCTGAAAACAAACGAAGACTTTTGTTGTGCAGATCGTAAACTCCCTTGAAATCCTTGCCGCTGTTAATGGGCCAGGTCATTGGGTGAAGCGAAATCGACAATTCTTTTTCTATTTCTTCCAGGAGGTCAAAACGGTTTTTTCCGTCTCGGTCTAATTTATTGATGAATACAATCACAGGCGTTTTCCTCATTCTGCACACCTGCATCAGCCTACGCGTCTGCTCTTCTACCCCATTTACACTGTCTACCACCAGTATCACGCTGTCGACAGCCGTAAGTGTTCGGTACGTATCTTCAGCAAAATCCTTGTGGCCGGGTGTATCGAGGAGGTTTATTAGAATGCCGCTGTACTCGAAGCTCATCACAGAAGTAGCTACAGAAATACCCCGTTGTCGCTCTATCTCCATAAAGTCAGAAGTAGCATGCTTCTTTATTTTGTTGCTCTTAACCGCTCCTGCCACCTGAATCGCGCCGCCAAACAAAAGAAATTTTTCCGTAAGCGTAGTTTTGCCCGCATCTGGGTGGGAGATGATCGCGAAGGTGCGGCGGCGTTCAATTTCATTTACATATTTCATAATGCCTGGGAGGTGTCAATTTGCGGCTGCAAAGGTACTGGATGAGCTAGTCATTTAGACCTAAAACTTTGCTATTGATTGGATGTCCTTGCGTCATTTCGAATACATAAAAGCTTACATAATAGAGCTTTAACCCCGTTATTGGCAATCCCACTGTTAACGAATTCTTTAGAATATCTGTGGAGTGGCTGCTGCAATTTTTACCCATCTTGTTGAATCTTTACTTTCGTCTAAAGCGAAAATCTAAACGGCACTATTTTTTCTCCAACTTAGGAAACGCGTATTATGGATAATGTGAGAGGTGAAGAAAGCAGAAAAGGTCAGCCCCATAATAATGCTGCTGGTAACAGAGACAGAGCCCAGCCTCCCGCGGGCTTTGAAGGAATGAATTACGAACAGAAAAGAAGACCATACAGGGATTTAAAGGTTGCAAACAGCGATGGAAATGAAGACATCAGTAGCGAAGATTTAGGGAGAAGGCGTGACAACAGGTGATCTGCATGAAAGACTTATAGCTTAGAACAGGCTGCTGTGAAAGGCAGGTGACTGAAAGAAAATGAAGGGAGTAGCTGCAGATTGATCTAAGTAAAGGGCCTGGCTTTTAGCCGGGCTTTTTTTTGCGTTTTCTTCAAGTCAGTTTTGAGTAGATTTGGTCATGCTCCGGATGTTGGAAATTGTAAGCAGCAGTTTTAAAATGGCTCTCCAGGAGCTCGGAAAAAACAAGCTGCGAACCTTTCTCTCCTTATTTGGCGTAACGATAGGTATATTCTGCATTATTGGTGTTTTGGCTACGGTCAACAGCCTGGAACACAATATTCAATCAGAAATAAAGTCATTAGGCACTAATACCATTTACATCGATAAATGGGAGTATGCTATGGCAGGGCCCGACTACCCCTGGTGGAAATACCAGAAGAGGCCATCACCCAAATACCGTGAATTAGACGAAATCAAAAGACGTACTCCGTCCGTTCAGTATGCAGCCTTTATTATCAGCATCAACGACAATATTGAAGCGAAGGGTAATGTACTAAGCGGTGCGGTGGTGTACTCTATTACTGAAGAGTTCCCGCTGATCCAGCCTGTCGATATTCTCCACGGAAGATTGATGACCTCGGCCGAATTTGAGCAGGGAGCCAACTCTGTTGCCTTAGGTCACGATGTTGCCGAGCAACTCTTCGTCTCCAGTGCCAGAGCAATCGGCAAAATCATCGCAGTGAGAAATAAAAAATGCCTTGTGACTGGCGTAATAAAAAAGCAGGGCACGCAAATGCTGGGCGGCTGGCAATTTGATAAAAGCGTATTGATGCCTTACAAGTTTGGGCGAAGTGTGATGGACGAACGTCGTGCTGATCCCATATTGGTGGTGAAAGGAAAGGAAAACATCAATAGTAAGGTTCTGAAAGATGAGCTAACCGGCACGATGAGGTCTATAAGAAAGCTCACGCCAACGGAGGAAGACAATTTCGCTCTGAACGATGTCAATGACTTCAGTGACGCCATGAGCCAGGCTTTCGTCAGCATCAATATTGGCGGCTGGGCTATTGCTGCACTGTCACTGATTGTGGGGATGTTTGGGGTAGCCAATATAATGTTCGTTACGGTGAAAGAAAGGACCGGCCAGATCGGTTTAAAAAAAGCCATTGGTGCAAAAAGGGCCACCATACTTACCGAGTTTCTACTGGAGTCTGCATTCCTTTGTATCATCGGCGGAATTGTAGGTATACTGCTGGTATTTATTCTGACTAAAGTCATTACAGCAGTGTTTGATTTTCCTATATTCATTTCAACGGCAAACATGCTCATGGCGATTGGCATCTGTATTCTTGTGGGCATACTTGCGGGAATTATACCGGCCTCCCAAGCCGCTCGAATGAACCCGGTAGTAGCAATCAGAAGTAAATAATTGCAGCGGTTGGAAGTTGCCTTCGTAGTTTCGGGATTCCTTTTCATCTACGATGACAGCTATCGACAAAGACAAACAAGGCCAACAAAAATCAGTAACTATTCTTGCAATTGAATCCTCTTGCGATGAAACTTCAGCGGCAGTATGCAGGAATGGTAAGATCCTATCCAATTTTATTGCTAATCAAAAAATTCACGAGCAGTATGGTGGTGTGGTACCAGAGCTTGCCAGCAGGGCCCACATGCAGCACATTGTTCCCGTGGTAGATGTGGCATTAAAAAACGCAGGCGTAAATCTGAACGAAATAGATGCAATCGGGTTCACGGAGGCGCCAGGGCTCATCGGCTCTTTGCTCGTGGGTGCTCAGTTTGCCAAATCGTTGGCACTCGCGCTTGATAAGCCGTTAATAGCAGTGCATCACATGCAGGCACATGTGCTGGCCAACTTAATTGATGAACCGAAGCCGCAGTTTCCCTTCCTCTGCCTGACGGTTAGCGGTGGTCATACGCAAATAGTGGTGGCACGCAGCCCTACAGACCTCCAGGTAGTAGGTGAAACACTAGATGATGCCGCCGGTGAAGCGTTTGATAAATCAGCCAAGCTATTGGGGTTGCCCTATCCCGGAGGCCCATTGATTGACAAGTACGGAAGAGAAGGTGATCCCCATCGATTTCGTTTTCCGGAGCCGCAGATTGAAGGCCTCAACTTCAGCTTCAGTGGTGTGAAGACTTCTATACTTTATTTTTTGCAGGAGCATACCCGTAAAGACAAGAGTTTTGTTGAAAACAATCTCCAGGATATCTGCGCTTCCATTCAGCAGCGTATTGTCAGCATATTATTGAACAAGCTAAAAAAAGCTGCGGTGCTAACCGGCTTTAAGCAAGTCTGCATTGCTGGTGGCGTATCGGCGAACAGTGCTTTGCGTAAAGCTCTCGGTGAAGCGGGCGAAAAATACGGATGGACCACCTACATACCGGCTTTTGAATATTGTACCGACAATGCTGCAATGATAGGCATTACTGCATACTACAAATATCTGGTGGGTGATTTTGCTGATCTTTCCGTAAGTCCCACGGCTCGATCTGAATGGAGTACCCAAGCCTGATCCATGGCCAATACATTCTTCCGCTTCAAAGCTTTTACTATTCAGCAAGACCGCTGTGCCATGAAAGTTACTACAGACGGATGCATATTTGGAGCATGGTGCGCCGCTGACATTTTGCTGCAGAACAACCTAGCTCGTGTGCTCGATGTAGGAGCAGGCATCGGCCTGCTATCTTTGATGCTTGCTCAAAAGCTGAAGGCGCACATTACAGCCATCGAATTGGACGCTGATGCTGCGGCACAGGCAAAAGAAAATATTGGTGCCTCTCCCTGGAAAGAAAGACTGACAGTAATAAATAGTGATGTTTTGAAGCACAATTTTGAAGAGAAGTTCGAAACCATCGTGTGCAACCCACCGTTTTATGAAAACGACCTCACCTCTCCCAACAGCAAGAAAAACCTGGCCCATCACCACCTCAGTCTCCGATTAACAGACTTGTTGCCTGGGATGAAAAGATGGCTTTCGACTGGTGGTGCACTCTACCTCCTGGTGCCATTTAAACGAGATGAGGAACTGGCGAGTATTCTGAATAAAGAAGGATATTTTATCGCGAAAAAAATTGCTCTGGCTCCCACTGCGTCCCACCCTCCCATAAGGATGATGCTCAAAGCTGTTTTAAGTCCGGTAGACAAAAAAGGCGGTATCATCTTTATAAAAAATGCTGACCAGCAATACTCCTCCGAAACAATGCAGCTGCTGAAAGACTACTATTTGCATCTATAGGTCTTCTACTCCGGCGTAATCACGTAAATATTTGAAAGCTTCTGTCAGTTTTCCATTTTTTACAATAGTGGCTCTTTGGAGAATCGGTGCAGCTTCGGTGAAAAGATCCGGCAACACATATTTTATTAGCTGTTCGCCAAAATACCTGGAGGCATCCCTCGGCAGTTCGTTCGGCAAATTACCCACTGCCATCACATCTACAGAGCCCTGTTGATAAGGAGCAATTTTTTGAAACGTGATCTTGTCCACTCCATAAACAGGATCTTCCAGGCTTTGATCACCAATGTTGATAGGTACCGATCCGTTGGTATCGTCGGTGATATCAGCAATAACCTGTATTCTGAAATCTTTTCTTTGAAGATCTTCTTTTTCAAAAAGGCGTGGAATATTAGTATCCCAATAAATGCCGTTCATCAGGATATCGGTATGCGGCACATATTCCAGGAATCTGCATGTATACTCCTGAGGATATTGGTGAAAATGATTTCGCTCATAAGTATTGTCTGCCTGATGGCTATATAGATCTGCACCTTTCAACTGCACGTAAACAGGGTATGAAAATTCCCGGGCAGTGTATTCTTCTTTCTCTACTTCTATCACGCCCATCAGGTTCATTACTTCTGTCACTCCATGCGCTACCCTACCCGATCCCGTGACGGCAATTTTTATATTCGGGAGCTTCAGGCCGAAGTAAGTATGGATCAGCGAGCGGAAGTCTTTTTGCTTGTAGACGCGGCCCAGCTGATACGCACCGGTTCTATCACCATAAGCCATCATGCCATTATGTGCTCCTACGATGCCTGCAAAAAAACCAAAGCCGATGATGCGTTGGCCGTCCTCGTGTTCAAAGCATTCAAAGTCAATGAGGGTGATTTCTTTTGTAAGGATTGCCCGGAACATCTCACGATTGTGCGGTTGCTTTTTCTTTGTGTGCGAAAAAAATAGATAAGTTTTGCCGGCAACCAGCTCTTTCGGAGGCACCTCTTTGATACCAAGAAAAGTGTCGCAGTCACTGATGTCCTCTCTCACTTCGATGCCTGCCCGCCTGTATTCAATGTCTTTAAAGCAGCGGGTGCTTGAATTTTGTGCAATAATAGTGATGTCGCTGTATTGTTTTTGAAGCCACTTGCATTGTGCGGGGGTGAGTGCCACCCTGTTGTCGGGCGGAAGCTTACCTTCTCGTATCAAGGCAATTTTGATCATCATGTAAATGTAAAACCCTGCGGGAAAGGGAGTAGGAATTTTGAACTTATTTGCGGAGCAAAACGATAGAAGTTGTAATATTGCTGCCCGCTTTACCGGCCCAGGTGGCGGAATTGGTAGACGCAGCAGACTCAA
>DASQNW010000310.1:0-5501 GCA_035644775.1 Chitinophagaceae bacterium
ACAGGCGAAGCCAGGAAACCGGGCCAGCCGTTAATCCGGAAAAAAGAAGGGTCTATTTCCTTCAGTGTATCGACCACGCTATTTACGACAACGGTTTTACCAGAACGCCTTAACAGATCTATTCTGGCAGGCTCGCATTCAAAGGAAAGATCTATAATTACTCGGGAGTTTGAATGTTCTGAAACTTCCTCAATCATCTGAACAAATTTAGTATTGCTTTCAAGTATGCTATGCGAAAGCAGTTCCCTTTTTGATTCTTCGTTGCAGCAAATAACCGTTTTGATCGGCATATCCATTTAAAAATGAAGGTGCTAATTGGCGAATTTCGTTTTAATTCGTGTTTTGTATAGAATGGAAAAGAAAATAATTAATACACCCGACGCACCTTCACCAATTGGTCCTTACAACCAGGCAGTGCTTGCCGGAGACCAACTATATGTTTCAGGACAAATCTGCATTGACCCTGCCACTAACCAACTGCGGAACAAAGATCTGCAGGAGGAGACACACCAGGTGATGCATAATTTAAAAGCTATTCTTAGTGGTGCGGGATTGAACTTTGGTCATGTGGTGAAGACCACTATTTTCTTAACTGACATGAACCGCTTTTCAGAAGTAAATGAGATTTATGGCAAATACTTCGATGGCGATTTTCCGGCACGTGAGACAGTGCAGGTGTCCGCACTGCCCAAGTTCGTTAATGTGGAAATAAGCTTGATTGCCTGCCTCAGATAGGCAGTACATTCCGTCTGCGCCGACAACATCAATAAAACAGCTGTATGAAAAAGATCTCCTCTATTTTCTTTGCTTCTTTCGTCGTCCTTTTCTCATACACGCAAAAGATAGCCACGCCCGACCAGGTGTATGGGATATTGTTTGTGGATGTGCAAACAAGTGGCATTTTCCCTGACAACAAAACATTCGTTGATTGCATACCCAGGAGAGATCCTGCGGCCATCGTACGCGATTATAAAAGAATCAAGAGCAACCCGGCAATCAGGTTTAGTATTGAACTATTTATAAAAGAAAACTTCATTGTGCCAGAGGCTTCGCAAAATACTTATAGCAGCCAGGGAAAAGATGTTTTGGAACATATCAATAGCCTTTGGACTGTCTTGAATAGAAGTAATGACACGGCGGTTAAGGGA
Organism: Chitinophagaceae bacterium; assembly: GCA_035644775.1. Classification (GTDB taxonomy): domain Bacteria; phylum Bacteroidota; class Bacteroidia; order Chitinophagales; family Chitinophagaceae; genus Flavisolibacter. Next base: position 1,149 of record DASQNW010000310.1, read on the forward strand.
AGTTCATTGTTGCCACTCCCATACCCGTACATTGTGCCAGGAGGTCGATTTCGTGAGATTTATTATTGGGATTCGTACTTCACCATGCTAGGTCTAAAGGAAAGCAGAAATGAGCAGACGATAGAAAATATGTTGCGGAATTTTGCTTTTCTAATAGATGAATACGGCCATATTCCGAATGGAAATCGAACTTATTACCTCAGTCGCTCACAACCTCCGTTTTTTTCTCTGATGGTGGAGCTGATGGCCACTACCAGAGGCAATGAAGTGTACAAACAATTTTTACCTGCTCTCAAAAAAGAATATGCTTATTGGATGGATCTTTCTGCCCCCACAAAACACGTGGTAAAGATGCCGGACGGGAGTATTCTAAATCGCTATTACGATCAACTTAATATACCGAGGCAGGAGTCGTATTTACAAGATGTTGAGACTGCTAAAAGCTCTAAGCTCGGGAAAAGCATCGCTTTTCGAAATCTTAGGTCGGCGGCAGAGAGCGGCTGGGACTTCAGCACCCGCTGGTTTGGTGATGGGAGAACGCTGGGCACCATCCAAACCACTGATTTGGTGCCGGTAGACTTAAACTGCTTGTTGTTTGCACTTGAAAATAGCCTGGCGAAAGCTTTTTCGCAAAACGGAGAGACCGGAAAAGCAAAGGAGTTTGAAAGAAAAGCAGAAAAAAGGCGTGCCGCCATTAACAAATATTGCTGGTCTGCAAAATATGGCTGGTATACTGATTATAATGTCCGCACGAAAAAGCATTCTGCAGAAATCACTTTGGCTGGTCTTGTGCCGTTCTTCCTTAATGTAGCCCCCAAAAATACCCTTCACAGCACGGTTCAAAATCTGAAAATGAAGTTTTTACAACAAGGCGGTGTAACCACCACGTTGAAGAATTCCGGTCAGCAGTGGGATGCACCTAACGGGTGGGCTCCACTACAATGGATGACGATAATAGGCCTGGACAATTATGGCCAAACAGAGCTGGCACGAACAATAGCACAGCGTTGGGTGAACCTAAACCTTTCAGTGTATCGACGTACTGGCAAACTGATGGAGAAATATAATGTGGTGAATACTACATTAGAAGCCGGCGGGGGTGAATACCCTTCCCAGGATGGCTTTGGCTGGACGAATGGTGTTTTACTAGCGTTGATGAAAAAGTACGGATTGAATCCTTAGCTGCATGCGTAACCTGCTTCAGAATATCTTTCGAAAGCCCGTGCTTTGGTTGACCGAACGTTTTTCCTCTAACCCTGAAAAAGCCCGCATCTTCAGCGCTTTGAGCGATTTACTTAATTGCATTGTTCAAGGTGAAAAAAGGAAAGGCCTGCTCGTCCCGTTTGATCTTGAAACAGGGAAATTCATCATCTTTTCAGACCAGCATAAAGGCTCTCGCAACGGAGCGGACGACTTCATGCTTTGCGAGCCAAATTATCTTACCGCCCTGGAATACTATCACCAAAATGGTTTTCACTTTATCAGTTTGGGAGACTGCGAGGAGTTGTGGGAAAACACGTTGTCATCCGTGAAGAGGGAACATGCGCCTGCATTTCGCAGTGAGCAGCAATTTATATCTGCAAATGCGTTCATCAAAATCTTTGGCAACCACGACCTGTATTGGAACAACGATCCGTTTGCTCCCTTCCAGTTAAAGGATATCTATGAAACCGAAGTGCCGATCTACGAAGGCATTGTTTTGCAAACCGCAATTGCAGGAAAGTTGCTCAACATCTTTTGCACTCATGGCCACCAGGGCGATGCTGTCAGTGATGGCAATTGGTTCAGCAAGTTTTTCATTTCCAAGATCTGGGCACCACTCCAGGCCTATTTAAAGATCAACCCAAATACACCTGCATACGACTTTCACTTGAAAACGCTGCACAACACGCTCATGTACCAGTGGAGCGAACAACAACAAGATCTGATTTTGATAACCGGTCACACGCATCAGCCCGTATTTGGCTCTCTAACTCACCTCGAGCGCCTCTACCGCAAACTTCTTTTTGCACGGAAGCAAAACGAACGTTCTACTATCGAGAATATCGAAAAAGAAATTCAATTGAGAAAACTCGAATACAAATCGATTTCTGAAGATTACCTGAAGTTGATTCCGACTTATTTCAACTCCGGCTGCTGCTGTTTCAGCGATGGTGACATAACCGGTATAGAAATAGCTGAAGGAAGTATCCGGTTGATAAAGTGGAGGACCTTTAAAGGTGCTTCTGAACGAATGGTTCTTGAAGAAGAAACTCTCTTACAACTTCTTCAGCCCGAAGCTACCATCTAACCCACTGTTATCATTTTCTAATCGGTCAAAACTCCTTTTTGTTTGGGCTGTTATTTTTCCGATCAACGTCTGGTAGTTTTTTGTCAGGATCGAGCACCACGTCTGTTATTCTGCTCGTAGTGTTTACATTGAAGTTCCACGTGCCCCCACGTTGCCATACTTCTACGGGCAGGTTGATGCGGTGTTCTTTGCCGTTTACCTCTTTCACAAGCACAGTAACCGGCATCACCATCTGTTCTCTGTTTTCTATGCCGATGTTGGCACCACTCTCCGGCTTACCATTAACATATTGAACTCCCTTAACTGCCATGTCAAGTTTCCAGTTATTCAACACCCAGCCTCTCCAAAACCAACTCAGATCTTCACCAGCCACATTCTCTATGGTGTGGAAGAAATCCCATGGTGTCGGGTGCTTGTATGCCCACCTATTAATGTATTCACGGAAAGCTACGTCGAATCTTTGAGGCCCAAGCACCAGTTCTCTCAAAGCACTCAACATCATTGCTGGCTTATCATACGCGGCAATGCCAAGGTTCTGCTGTTGCACCACATCTGCAGCTGTCATCAGGGGGTCCATTTTTTCTCCAAAAACGTGCCTGCTCATTTCATCACCAGGGAAAAAAGAAAAACCGGCAAACTCGCCTTTATTGAACTCTTTAGTTGAGAACGAATTGATGAACGTGTTGAATCCTTCATCCATCCAGGCATACTTCCGTTCATTATTGCCCACGATCATTGGAAACCATGTGTGGCCAAACTCGTGATCGGTAACACCCCAAAGACTAGCTCCGCTGGCCGCATAGCTACAGAACACAATGCCAGGATATTCCATCCCACCAACAATGCCCGCTACATTTGCTGCAACTGGATAAGGATATTCGAACCACATCTTCGAATAGTGTTCAATACTTGCTTTAACCATTTCGGTGCTTCTCTGCCATCCATCTTTCTTAATGCTTTCTGTGGGATAGTAGCTCATGGCCATAGCCTTTTTGCCACTGGGCAAATTGATTCTAGCAGCATCCCAGACGAAAGCCTTGCTTGCTGCCCAAGCCACGTCACGAGAGTTTTGAATTTTAAACTTCCAGGTTAAAGGTTTTCCTGTTGGCCTTGATTTAACCTCAAGAACTTCGTCCGAACTCCTTAAAACAACAGTCTTGTCGCTGCTGCGTGCATTATTCAATCGTGATAATTGCGTGGCAGTTAGCACTTCCTTTTCATTCAACAATTCGCCAGACCCCGCTACAATCATGTTTGCAGGAACGGTTATGTTAACGTCAAAATCGCCGTACTCCAGGTAAAACTCTCCGGCGCCAATGTAGGGCAAGGTGTTCCAACCCTGAAGGTCGTCATACACGCACATTCTTGGAAACCACTGCGCTACCTCATACACAGTGCCATTGCTGGTTTTCAGCAGACCCATTCTATCGGTGCCGTAATCAGGAATAAGAAATTCAAAACTGATGGTGAGCCTTCCCTTTCCGCCTGAGGATTTGATCCTCTGTGTCAGCCACACCTGCATGCGTGTGTCACTTACTGTGTATTGAGGAGTAGATTTTTTCCCGTCCACTTCTACTGAAACAGATTTTATAATCTGCCCTTCTGTGAACTTGGTGTTCGCCCAACGCCCACCTGTTTGCGTGGTAGTGGCAGAGCCCCGTGAGGTTTGTTTATAGATATTTTGATCCAACTGCAGCCAGACAAACTTTAGCTGATCGGGGCTATTATTGGTGTAGGTAATTTCCACTTCTCCTGAAACCTTGTTAGTGGAGGTATCTAGAGTGCAGTTGATTTTATAATCTGCACGGTTTTGCCAGTAGCTCGGCCCAGGCTCGCCACTCGCACTTCTGTAAGCATTAGCCGAGTGCGGGTAAAAGTTGGGATCAAAAGCTTTGCGGTGGTCGTAGTTATTTTGCGCACAGACAACAGCGAAGGCGCTGCATACTATAAACGTCAGTAAAACTTTTCTCATGTTCTTTTTACTTTCTATAAGATGAAAATAAGCGAAAAGCAATAATTCACCTTGGTGAATAGTGGTGAGCGGAGCCAATCAGGAAAACATT
>DASQNW010000311.1:0-4382 GCA_035644775.1 Chitinophagaceae bacterium
CTCCGCAGAGATGGTTAAGATGTTCTTATCCAGCCCTATTTTAAAATCGTCTTTCAAAAAACCAGGTGCGATCACTTCCAGCAAATATCCGTTAGGTAACTCTTTGATGTTTACCGGAACAGTTTGGTTGACACCAGTTGCGTGATCATCACGATACATAGACGGAAAATCAGTTAGGAAACCTGCCATTAAATTGTTAAAGCTTCTTGTCTCAGGGAAAGTTCTGTATTTCATTGTATGCATTTTTTTAGTATGATCTGAGGGTTCAAACGCTGTACCACCAGGTTTTCGGCTGTCAAAATGCCTTTGTCACTCAATTGTTATGTTATGATGGCAGCGGTTCTGGTTTGAGTATGCTATAGTTTCACTTCTTACCTTTGCGTGTTTAAACATTATAGCTATGTATCCAGAACAAATAGTGCAACCCATGAAAGAAGAGCTGACAGAGAATGGCTTTAAAGAGTTGCTTACAAGCGAAGAAGTAGAAAAGCAGTTGCAGGAAAAGGGCACCACTTTGGTTGTCATTAATTCGGTTTGCGGATGTTCAGCAGGCACAGCACGGCCAGGTGTGTTAATGGCCGTAACCAACGCATCTAAGAAACCGGATCACCTGGCGACAAGCTTTGCAGGCTTTGACATGGAAGCAATTCAAACATTGCGGCAACACCTTCTTCCTTACCCACCTTCTTCGCCGTCTATTGCTTTATTTAAGGATGGAGAGTTGGTGCACTTTATTGAGCGCCACCAGATCGAAGGACGGCCGGCACAACTCATAGCCGGTAATTTAATCAGTGCCTTTGAGCAGTACTGTAATTAAACGACTATTGCTATTTGAATGCCTCCTTTCGCGGAGGCATTTTTCGTCTCGCTTGTCATAATTTCCCTTACTTTGTCCACTTTGTAGTACTGCTTATGTATCCAAACCTCTACTACGCTTTCAAGGATCTTTTCGGGCTTGATCTCCCACCTCTCCGGTTTATCAATTCATTTGGATTTTTTGTAGCAATTTCTTTCCTGGTGGCGGCAGCCGTATTGGCCGCGGAGTTAAAACGTAAGAGCAGGCAGGGGCTGATGCAACCCACGGAAGATGTAGTAACTGTAGGAGAGCCGGCTACCTGGTCTGAACTGGTGGTCAACTTTTTTCTTGGTTTTTTATTGGGGTATAAAATACTGGCCCTATTCTTCCTGAGTTCAGAAGCCACCCAGGATCCTCAAACATTTATTTTTTCGGCAATGGGCAGTTGGCCAGCCGGTATTTTGCTCGGGCTCTTGTTTGCTGGCCTGAAATGGTGGGAAAAACAGAAGACCAGATTAGATAAACCTGAAAAGCGAACCGTAAGAATTTGGCCGCACGATCGGGTCGGAGAGTTTACCATACTTGCCCTGATCTTTGGCCTCCTGGGAGCCAAGATGTTCGACATTTTTGAAAACTGGAGCGATTTCAAACTACACCCTGCTGAGTACATACTATCGGGCGGCGGCTTGACTTTTTATGGCGGACTGATCTGTGCTTCTATTGCAATTATCGTATATGCCCGGAAGCATAAAATTCCCATCCGCCACCTTGCTGACGCCATAGCGCCCCCACTAATGCTTGCTTATGCAATAGGAAGGATCGGGTGCCAGGTTTCAGGAGACGGAGATTGGGGCATTGCAAACACACAGCCGAACCCCTTCAGCTGGATGCCCGAGTGGCTGTGGGCCTACAATTATCCTCACAACGTGATCGAGGTAGACACACCTATACCGGGTTGTGTAGGAAAATACTGCATGCAACTGGCCGAGCCTGCTTTTCCTACACCTTTATACGAAACCATAGCCTGCACCATCTTGTTTTTCGTTTTATGGTTGCTGCGAAAAAGGTTGCGGCCTGCCGGGGCTGTTTTTGCGCTTTATCTTATTCTAAACGGCCTTGAGCGTTTTTTGATTGAGAAAATCAGGGTAAATAACCGCCTCGACTTCTTTGGATTCGAACCCACACAGGCTGAAGTTATCTCCACAGGCCTCATGATTACTGGCATTCTCATATGGTTTTTTCTTTATACCCGGTACAGGGGCAGCCATAAGTTGACGTAGCTGCATGACATGAATGCTTCTGAAATCGTTAACCAGTGCGCCTTGCATCATATTAGAGTTTAGTATAGTTTTTGCACGTAACATTTATCCTTAAAACTATTATGACGTTTGGGAATTGCAGGTTACTTTCGCAGATAGTTTCGACGGTTTAACGTTCTATTCTGCAATATCCTGCAACCATTAATCAATTTATTCGTTCAATTAACAAAATCAAGTAAGTAAATTATGAGGCAGCTTAAAATTGCCACCCAGATTACGAACAGGGATTCTCAGGCCGTGGAGAAGTATCTGCAGGAAATCTCTAAGATTCCGATGATCACTCCAGAAGAAGAAACTACCCTGGCACAACGGATCAAAATGGGTGACCAAAGAGCTTTGGACAAATTGGTACAGGCGAACCTCCGTTTCGTGGTATCGGTAGCAAAGCAGTACCAGCACCAAGGCTTATCGTTAAGTGACCTGATCAATGAAGGGAACTTGGGTTTGATCAAAGCTGCTCAGCGTTTCGATGAAACCAAAGGGTTTAAATTTATCTCTTACGCCGTGTGGTGGATTCGTCAATCCATTCTGCAAGCTTTAGCGGAACAAGGCAGACTTGTGCGATTGCCGCAAAACAAGATTGGCACGTACAATAAAGCCAATAAAGCTTACATGGCATTTGAACAGGAGCATGAACGCGAACCAAGTACGGAAGAGCTTGCGGACATCCTGGAGATGAGCGAAACAGAGATCAACAACATATTTCAAAGTAATACCCGGCACACCTCTTTAGACGCGCCTGTGCACGAAGCAGAAGATGTAGCTATGGGTGATTTACTTGAAGGAAGTGATGACACGGACGATGATGTAATGAAGGACTCGTTGCGTGCAGAAATTCGACGTGTACTAAAATCTTTAAGTCCTAGAGAAGCGGAGATAGTGAATGCATATTTTGGTCTTGATGGTGAAAATGGAACTACTATTGAGCAGATTGGCCAAAAATATGATCTAACGAAAGAGAGAATACGCCAAATAAAGGAAAGGGCAATCAAGCGCTTGCAAAAGGCAAGGTATAGTAATGCGTTGAAAGCGTATTTAGGCTAAAAAAATTGATGGGTTTGTATACAGCCTTGAGCAACACGCTCAGGGCTGTTTTGTTTAGTTGAATCGTGAAACTGCATCCCTTGCATCAACTTAAATATCGCACACACTTTAGCAGATAAGATTAGAAGATGGTGGATCAAAGTCTATCTTAAAACGTACATTATAAAAACATGATCAAGCTTTTGCTATTGATGGCCTTTCTTGTTTTCTCTTCTTTCCCGCTAAAAGCGCAAACAGCGTGGAAGTTGATGAGGAACAGTAATGGCATAAAAGTGTATACCGCTGATGTTGAAAACACCAAATACAAAAGTGTACGGGTTACCTGTACTTTGCAAGGGAACTATGACAAACTGATTCGAATTCTCACCGATGTAGAGCAGCATTCGGATTGGGTTTATAAAACCAAAAGTTCGAAATTGCTCAAGCAAAACTCACCAACTGATCTTCTTTATTATTCCGAAGTTTCTATGCCCTGGCCGCTCGATAATCGCGATGCCGTAGTACATATTGTTATTGACAAAGGAAACTTGCCTCGGTTTTTGAAAATTGATGCGCGGTCAGAACCAAACTTTATTGCTAAGAAAGAAGGTTTCATTCGTATTCCGTTCTCCCATGCTTCATGGCATGTAGCGATGGTCGGGGCCAATCACTTGAACATCGATTACACTTTTCAGATCAACCCTGGCGGAAATGTGTCGCCATGGATGGTAAATATGGTTGCCGATAAAGGGCCATATGAAAGCTTTAGTAAACTGGCTGAAATGTTAAAAAGGTAGGCTTCCCATTCCATGCAAATTCCAGCTGTACTTTTGCAGTCATGCGGCGGATATTATTATTGTTTGGAATTGTTGTTTTAGCGAGTTGTGAAAAAGATGTTGATTTCAAGCTGAATGAAAAGCCAGACGTGCTCGTTGTAGATGCATCTATCGAAAATGATCGGCCGCCACTGGTGGTGCTGACGAGAAGCCTGAACTATTTTAGCCAGATAAGCCCTGAAATTCTGGCTAACATGTTTGTACATGACGCCGAAATTCTGATCTCGAACGGTACCCTTACGCAAAAGCTAAAGGAATACGTAGTAGATCAAAATGCGTTTTTGAAAATTTACTACTACAGCATCGACAGCAGCAATATGGCCAGTTCGTTTTTAGGTAACGTTAACACTTCCTATAGCTTAGTTATCAAAACTGGAGGAAAGGAATACACGGCCCAAACCACTATCC
>DASQNW010000312.1:0-7243 GCA_035644775.1 Chitinophagaceae bacterium
CTCCATCAAAAGCCTTTTCGAAGACCATGGTGAAATACTCAACTGGCGTATTTGATTTTTCAACTGGCACAGTAAACCTGTAGACATCTTGCTTGGAATCTTGCTGCAAGCCCCACGAAAAAGCATTCCTGTTAAAGATTATTGTCCAGTGCTTCTCTTCAGGTATGGCATATATAACAAACCGTTCCTTACCAATTCGTTTGCCTTGGATAGACACAGGTTGAAAGAACTCTATTTCTGTTGCTTCGTTGGCTCCAAGCCGCCAGGGCTCACCGTATTTAAGCAAGTTGCCAAAGATGGTTCTTCCTTGTTTATGTGGCCTGCCATAAATTACCCTTGCCACCGGCAGGTCATCTATCCCTTGCCGGCGCATCTTCTCAATAGGATAATCTACTGGAAAGTAACTAATGTCGAGGGGCGAAAGATCGAGCGGAGCATAGGGATTTTGAGGAGGGGACTTAAGGACAGCGGGAGTTTTCTTTGTTGTATTAGTTGCGGGAGGCTTGTTTGAGCTGCCATCGCTGCAGGAGAAGAACGAGAGCAAAAGAACAAGATGCAAGGCTATTTTCATGTGCAAATTATACTCATTTCAATTGTATGGGCAATGACACCTGCACTGTATCCCAAGCAACATTCAAATTGACGCCATTTGATGTTTTATCAAAAAACATGGTGAATGCATCAACAGCTTCATTGATTTTTTGTGCCGGCACGTTAACCCGTACAACATCTTTTTTCTCGTCGTACCGGAAAGCACCCCAGGTATCCGTCTCTTTGTTCACAATCATGGTCCAGTCGTTTTGGCCCACAACCGCATACAATGTGTACTTGCCTTTTGGAACCTTCTTTCCTGCAATTTTTACATCACGGTAAAACTCTACTTCAGTGGCTTCATTTGCCCCCAACCGCCACACCTGGTTAAACTCTACGAGCTCTCCATACACTGTACGATTGTTTTTTTGCGGACGACTATAAATGATCCTGGCCACCAGCGGCTCGCTTGCTTTGTCCTGAATTTTTAAAACAGGATAGTTTGCAGGATAATACGCCATATCCATTGGCGACTTGTCCAGCACAGGGAACTTAGATCCGTTTGACTGAGCCACTGCAGCACTGAAAAAAAGCGACAAAGAGAAAAACATCATCACAAGCTTCTTCATGGGATAAATCTTTTTTAATGCTTACAAAAATACCGGGATGACAGAGTTATTGATCACCGGCATCTAAATTTATTAAACGTAATTGTTCCTTTGTGTAGTATTTAACATCCCCGAAAAACAACGAATAACATTCTTGCAGGTAATTGTAATGTTCATTAAACAAATTACAAGCCGTTGTACTGTCGTTGTAAAAAGAGCTGCGTCGCACCAGGCCTATCAGGCTTTTCTCTATACCTGCTCTTGTTCTATAATTATATAGCCAGTCTTCATGTTTCATGTAAGTAAATGCAGCAAGGAATCTTGAAGGCAGGTGATGATTGTATTCTTCCAGGGTTGCATAAACAGACCTTGAAAACTCTTTAAGGCCGCGTTCAAAGCGCTCCTCATCTGTTGCTAAAAAATGATCAAACACTATGTCTACCAATGGTGCACTGAACAAGCGATAGGCAGATCGGAATACTTCTTTGGCTTTTCTCGTAGCATCGTGAGTGTCTGTATATTGATCAATTAAACGATGAAGTGATATACCCCGCTGAATTCCTGAACTAAAAAGAAACCTTGCTTTTCCTTTTACAAAATCTGAAATCATGTTGCCCACCAATACTTCCTTATAGCCAAATGAGAGGTATGCATGTGCGAGAAAATTCATTCTTTAAAATACATTGTTTGATGTTAAGGATTTACCAACATGCTGTTAATGCGTTTAACATGCAGTCCCACTAATCACAATTCAGTTGCATCTGCATGTAACCATTTCTACATTTGTTGCGTTAAACAATCAAACTAACATTTTAAAATAAAATTTATGAAACCGCTGTTTATCCTAATCACCATCTTCAGTACTCTCCTTAGCACCACCGGCTTTGCAAACGATCCCATCTCACAAAGAGCAGTCAAAGCATTTGAGCAAAACTTTGCAGAAGCCAAAGAAGTCAACTGGACCACTTCACCAAACCTGCTGAAAGTTCAATTTGTTTTGAACGAACAAACACTCACTGCCTTCTATAGCATTGATGGAGAATTTTTAGGTGTCACTCGCAACATCAGTTCCTTTCAGCTACCACTGATGTTACAAGCTGCTGTTAAGAAAGAATACAGCAATTATTGGATCACAGAACTATTTGAGCTTTCAGGAAAAAATGGCACAGAATATTACATCACACTCGAAGATGCAGATCACAAGCTCACATTGAAATCTCAGGACAGCGTGTATTGGAGCACCTATCAAAAACTGCGCAAGTAACTTTAATGGTTCATTATGCATGATCCCGTGCTTTGATAAGCATGGGATTTTTTATTGGTTTACATTTGCCGCTCTAAATATTACCTATGAGCAAAGGTCCCGTTTCGCAATTTATAAAGCACCAGTTTAGACATTTCAATGCTGCCGCACTTGTAGATGCTGCAAAAGGTTATGAGCAACACTTGCTTGAAGGTGGTAAAATGATGGTAACGCTTGCAGGTGCCATGAGCACTGCAGAACTTGGGATTTCATTGGCTGAAATGATACGACAGGACAAGGTACAGATCATCTCCTGTACGGGGGCCAACCTGGAAGAAGACATCATGAACCTGGTAGCGCATGATCATTATGGGAGGATACCAAACTGGAGAGATCTGACACCAGAAATGGAGTGGGACCTGCTGGAGCGTGGGCTGAACAGAGTCACGGATACCTGCATACCTGAGGAGGAAGCATTCAGAAGAATTCAGCAACACATACACAAAATATGGAAGGATGCCGATGAAAAAGGAGAACGGTATTTTCCACACGAGTATATGTATCAACTGCTGTTAAGCCGTGTAATGGAAAAGGATTATCAAATCGATACCAACAACAGCTGGATGATTGCTGCTGCAGAAAAAAACTTGCCCATTGTTGTTGGTGGATGGGAAGACAGCACCATGGGGAATATTTTCGCTTCATACGTATACAAAGGAGAAATAAAAGCCAGCACAATGAAGAGCGGAATTGAATACATGGTATGGCTGGCAAACTATTATAAAGAAAACAGTGCGGGAAAAGGTATTGGTTTCTTCCAGATTGGTGGTGGCATTGCGGGAGATTTCCCGATCTGCGTAGTGCCCATGATGTACCAGGATTTAGAAATGCATGAAATACCATTCTGGAGCTATTTCTGCCAGATATCTGATTCTACCACTTCTTATGGATCTTATTCAGGTGCACACCCCAATGAGAAGATCACTTGGGGTAAGCTGGATATCAAAACACCCAAGTTTATCATCGAAAGTGATGCTACCATTGTAGCCCCGCTGGTGTTTGCCTATGTGCTGGGCTGGTGATATATTCAAGATATGAACTCCCACTTGTATGAAGTTTACCTTGATGCAGAACTGACATCAAAAACAGCAACTTCACAGATGCCTTCAGGAAATATGAGAGCATTCTATCTGAAAAACGTAAAATGCGGCAACATTTGACTCGCTTGGACGGATCTACTGAAAATTAGACCTGTCAAAGAAGTACTCGAATTGGCTCGGTATAATAGAAAATAAGTAGTAAGCGCATTAAAAAACCCCGCAAAAACGGGGTCATTTATACTGAAGAGTATGGATTAATTGATACGGCTATTCTTCATCGCAATCGATTTCACAGATACATGCATTCCTACCCTACGATTTCAGATAGTGCCGCGAATCTCTTCCTGTCTTACTACTACGTCAATAGCGCTGAGGTGTTCTCATGGGTCGCCGATACCAATAATTTCAATAAGGTGCGGATTGATGAGAGAGGATGGTGGCCTGAAGTTTTCACCAGGCAGTTTTCAACGGGCTGTTTTCAAAAGGTTATAGGGAATAGACGCCATCTATTCCCGAAGGTTTAAAAGAAAAAAATAATTTCTCAAATAAAAGTTACTGCAGAGATTATCCTGCCATACAATGAATTGATATGGTTAGCAGCCCACTGCAATCTTGCCCACCCGCCGCTCGTGCCGGCCGCCTTCAAAAGGCGTATTTAAAAACATTTCTATCATTTTAAGAACCAGCTCAATTTGGGTAAATCGCTGGGGAAGACAAATGATATTGGCATTATTGTGTTCACGTGCTAGTTTGGCAAGCTCCAGTTCCCAGCACAAGGCAGCTCTTATTCCTTTATGCTTATTAGCAGTGATGGCTACTCCATTGCCACTGCCACACACCAATATGCCGCATGCGGCCTCGTTGTTCTCAACAGCTGTAGCTACCGGGTGAGCAAAATCCGGATAGTCGGTAGAATCGGCATTATAGGTGCCAAAGTCTTTAAAAGCAATGTTTCCGCTACTGAGGAGACCAACTATTTTTTCTTTATACTCGAAACCTGCGTGGTCAGCACCAATGGCAACAGGTTTGGAAAAGTCGAACGAAGTAGTCATTATTATCAATTTACGTGATGATCAGGCAGGGATTATTCTCCATATCAACTCCACTCTTTCTCCTCTTTTGCATCCTCTTCTGCCCTTTCTTTTTCCACTCTACGCGTAAGGATTATACTAATTTCATACAATAGAAGAAGAGGCAAAGCTACGGTAAGCTGGCTAATCAGATCGGGCCCTGGGGTAATGATTCCTGCTATGATGAGGATTATGACGATAGCAAATTTCCGAACTTTTTTCAGGTACGTGGCAGAAACAATGCCCACCTTAGCCAGGAAAAAAATCACCAGCGGCAGCTGAAAGGCAAGGCCGCTCCCCAGTACCAGCGGAATCATCGTATCTATATAACTACTTATGGTCCAGCGGTTTTCGATGTTCTCGTCAAGCTGAAAGTTGGAAAAAAAGTTGATGGTATAAGGAGCAATGACGAAATACCCGAACAACACACCGGTAAAAAAGAGTAACGACACCCAGAAAATAACCCCCCGAGTTCGCGAAAGTTCTCTTTTTGTTAAGGCAGGCCTTACGAATTTCCAGAACTCCCAAAAAATGTAGGGAAAGGCAAGAATGATCCCCCCGATGATCACCACGGTGAAGAACATGCTGAACTGGCCTGCAACAGCCGTATTTTGCATTTTCACTCCCACTTCGCTCATACAAAGAGCATTTCCCAGGTGCAGGGCTTTACCCATTTTGCAGATTAGCTTGTAGGTAGGGAAATCGGCATGTGTGGGGCCGAGCAGAACACGCTTGATGACGAAGTTGTTATAAATGCCTACGACAATGGCACCTACTGCTATGGACAAGAAAGCCCTGAGCAAGTGGCCGCGAAGCACCTCAAGATGATCTACGAAAGACATTTCTGAGCGTTGTTCCTTCCCGCCCCTGTTAAGAAACTTTAAAGCCATTGGAATTAAAAGTGTGCAAAGATAACGAGCTGTTCGAGCTGGTAAAAAAATGTCCCGCTACTGCATTTCAGTCAGCGGGACAATTATATACGTTGATTTGCCTATTTAGGTTCTAAGGCGTTATTGATCAGGAAAACCAGGTGAGCCCGGTGTGCCTTTGTTTCTTCGTTCGAAGAGACTGCTGTTGCCAGTTTAGTTTTGATCTTTTTTACCGTGTTTAAAGCGGCTGCCTTTGCTACGTCATCATAAATCATTTTTGTCTCTATAACGTTCAACAGCCCTTTCACGTAGGTGGTCTGTAGATATTGCCTGTATACATTAACGTTTGTTGCCAGGTCTGCAGCAAAAATTCCGATAGTTAAATCGTTCAGCACGTCGGCAACGCTATATTGATTACCATAGAGACGGCTGTTGGTAATGCGCTGCAAAGTGGCCGGGTGTAACACATGCGCCAATGCTCCGCTGATCTGTTGAGTCAATACAGATGCCGTAATCTTATAATCGTCTCCAGCCATCGACTGTGTAAAGCCGCGGCGCTGGGGCTGTAAATAAGGGTAGACAGGGGCATCGGCATTGAACGCAGTTGGTGCAAACACATACTTGTTCAATACGCTGACCGCTCGTTTTTGAGTGGCCAATGATACTGGGGTAAACGGCTTCACAGTTGCTTTTTGCTCCGGGAAGCTTCGGTCTACGTATACACCACCAATATAACGGCTAACAGCAGAGATCATGCTCAGGCGATGCGCCTGCAGCGAATTGTACCGGCTGCGAAGCTCGGCATACGACTGGCCCTGCTTACTGTATTTCTTTACCAGGGTGCCCATGATGTTGTTTATTAGCTTGAAGCGATCCGCGGCGTAAGCAATCGCATTATTAGTCAGATCATTTACATTCACTGTAGGGTCCATGGCTTTTCCAGGTGATCTCATGTCATCGCCATCGTTGCCGAACGCAAGTTTCGGGTCAGAGCTGCGGGAAAGAATTTTCGTCAGCGCTGCTTTCTCATCTTCTTCAAAGGTGGAGTAACCATATTCAATAGCCCAGAGGTCGTAAGGTCCTGCCAGTGTGGTATAATAATCTCCCTGCCTGGCCTTATCTAAGGCGATGTTTACGGCAGGATAGTCCATTACAGATCCCATAAGGCCATATTTACGCGTCAGTGCTTTATTGTTAATTTCAGCCGGAGACCACATTTGGCTTGCTTTCATGTTATGGTTTAAACCAAGCGTATGTCCTATTTCGTGCATCACCATGTATGTGAGATACTGCTGGTGCATTTCCGAAATGTCTTTTCCGCCAGCCCCTGTCGTTTCTAAGAAAGTAGATGCTGTTAACAGTTGACTCTTTAACTCTTCACCAAGCGTGCAGTGTGCATACTCATGACCAGGAAAATTGATGTCTGCCGAGCTGCTGCTTTTCCTCGAAAACAATTCATCGGCATTGGCAATAGTGCTGCCTGCTGCCCATTCAATAGTGATGTCGCCTCCGAGAATCTGTCCTGTTTTGGGATTATAGAATCTTGGCCCAATGGCACCATAGGCCGGCCTTGCAGATGCCACCCAGCGAATTACGTTGTAGCGGATGTCAGATGGATCCCAATCAACTGTATCAGGCATAATCTTCATCTGGACAGCATTTTTAAATCCGGCTTTCTCGAAAGCTGCATTCCATTTCAGCCCCGCATCAACAATTATCTGGCGGTATTCCACCGGTGTTGTGTTCTCTACCCAAAAAACAATAGCCTCCTCTGGTTCGCTTAATGCAGCTTTGGGATCTTTCTTTTTCAGGTGCCAACGGT
>DASQNW010000313.1:0-4886 GCA_035644775.1 Chitinophagaceae bacterium
ACAAAAGACTATCAGTGCGATCATACAAGCTGGGGTGTCGAATTAGTTAAGATGGTGGGTTCAGACCAGTTTAAGCTATTGTATGATATCTATCACATGCAGATGATGGAAGGTGACATTATTGCCACGATAAAAGCTGCACATCCTTATATATCTCATTATCATACAGCCGGTGTGCCCGGAAGAAACGAAATTGATGATACCCAGGAACTTTATTATCCTGCTATTATGAAAGCAATTGTTGCTACAGGGTATAAAGGTTTTGTAGGCCAGGAATTTATTCCAAAGAGTGCGGATGCTTTAGCATCTTTAAAAAAGAGTGTACAGATATGTGATGTGTGAAAGAAAAATACGTGGCTGAAGAGATTTAACCTTGTAAAACTCTGGTATTGATATAAGCATAGTGTTGCTGATGCCGGCTGTATCATTGTTGCATCAAACTATAATTAGCTCTAAGAGCAAAGCTTCTCAGTATTTCTAACAAATCGACAACTGGTAATGAAATACAGAAATTCAGAGACATCATTGCGCAGATAGTCACAGTGACACAGGTGGTAGAATGCCAGATTTCATGGTGGGGAACGAAGCATCTCATACTGCAGAAACTGTATGCTCAATTGCTCTAATCCAGCCACAGTACGCCATGTCGTGTTTCTTCTTCGCCAAACTTTCAATAATTTCCCTAATCACTTTTATCAAACAAGATTTGGGATGAAGAACATTTCGAGTTGTTTACTGCTTTCTTGCACGCTGTTTTTTTCGATGACCATTTCAGCACAAACAATTTATATAGCTACATCCGGCAACGATCAAAATGATGGTTCAGCAGAAAAGCCTCTGGCTAGTTTAACGGGTGCACGAAACCGTTTACGTCATTTGAGAAGCCAAGGTGCGCTGCATCATCCACAGGTAATTATTCGCAAAGGCGAGTATCAAATGGCGGAACCTTTTATACTGAGCGTAGAAGATTCAGGCCCGGATAATGATCCGATAGTTTATAAAGCGGAAGCAGGAGCTACTCCGGTTTTTTATGGAGGTAAAATACTGCCGAAGTTTGAAAAGGTTTCTGAGGATCTATGGAAAACCTATGTTCCTGAAGTGCGACAATTGGGCTGGTACTTTGAGCAGTTGTACATCAACGGCGCCAGGGCTGTACGTGCGAAGTCTCCTAATAAGCGATTTTATCAACCGAAATCGATTACTGAAACAGTAATGGTGCCGGGAATTCCAAAACAACGACATGGTTTTGCCGTGCAAAAAATAGTATTGCCTCCTGGAAGTGTAGATGTGATCAAGAACTTATCAGATGCTGAGTTGCATGATGCAGTCATCTCCTTTTACCACAACTGGGATAATACCATAAAATACATATCATCCTTTGATTCGGGAGGAGCGGCGGTATTCACCTCCGGCGGACAAATGAAACCATGGAATCCGGTAACTACCCGCTCATTGTTCACAATTGAAAATACCATCACCGCATTGGATGCGCCTGGTGAATGGTTTTTGGATCGGTTGGGAGTTTTGTATTACAAGCCACTGCCTGGTCAAACTCCGGAAAACACAAAATGCATCGCACCTCTAGCTCAGAAATTGATGGTCATATCGGGGAATGAAAGCACTGGAGAAACAGTAAAGAATGTACGTTTCGAAAACCTGTCTTTTCAGCACACGGCCTTTCACCTGCCTATCAGCGGGGCAGAGCCCGAGCAGGCGGCAGCCTCTGTAGAAGCAGCAATACAGCTAGATTTCTCGGATAAAATTGATTTTATCAATTGCGAAGTAGCCCATACTGGGGGAGCGGCCATCTGGTATCGGAGAGGATGTTCACAGGGCAAGGTGCAACATTGTTTTATACACGACATAGGTGCGAGTGCCATAAAAATCGGTGAGACGGTCCTAAGGCCACGAAAGGAGGAGCTAACTAGAGGAATTCTCGTAGACAATAATATCATTACTTCCGGCGGACATGTTTTTCCCTGCGCGGTGGCCGTCATTATTTTTCATGGAAGCGATAACACCATTTCGCATAATGAGATTGCTGATCATAAATATTCCGGCCTATCGGTGGGATGGATTTGGGGATATGCTGCCAGCCCTTCGAAAAGAAACACCATCGAATTCAATCATATCCATCATTTGGGCTGGGGTGTATTAAGCGACATGGGTGGCGTATATACATTAGGTGCGTCTGAAGGCACTGTTGTGCGCAACAATACCATTCATCATATATACTCTTACGATTATGGCGGCTGGGGTTTGTATACCGATGAAGGATCTTTCGGAATCATTATGGAAAATAACCTCGTATACAATTGTAAAAGTTCAGGCTTTCATCAGCATTACGGCAAAGAAAACCGCATACGCAATAACATTTTTGCCAACAATATCAAGGCACAGCTCCAGGCCACACGGGTAGAAAAACACCAATCGTTTTCGTTCACCAACAACATCGTTTATTTTTCTGAGGGAACTTTATTAAGCAGTAAATGGGACAGTATCAATGCGCTTATTAATGGGAATTGCTATTGGAATACCCGTGGAAAGGAAATAATGTTCGGCAGAAAATCTTTCAAGCAATGGCAGCAAGAAGGAAAAGATAAAGAATCCCTGATTGCAGATCCAGGCTTTGTTGATGCGGAGCATTATGATTTTCGATTTAAAAATAAAAAACTACAAAAGGCGATAGGCTTTATGCCATTTAATTATTCGGATGCTGGCGTATATGGTTCTGCTGAATGGAAGAAAAAAGCAGAAATGGATCAGGCACTTATGAAAGAATATGATGAAAGAGTGAAGGAGCTTGAGTTGCGGAAGAACGAACATTAGTGACTGCATGTTTACTAAATAGAGAAAAGCGGCAATGTCTCCTATCTACAGTTTTGAAGTTCTATTCTATACCTGTGCTTGATTTTTTTGTATGATAGGGATAAACATCAAAAAGCCGTCTTATACACCGGAAGGCTCCAGGAAAAATTCTTTAAGCAATTCATTCTGAAAGACCTCAAACAATCCAAGAAATATTGATGAAATACATAACAATTTTCCTGACCGCCTGCTTTTCCGTTTTGGTGGCAGCATCTGCTTTCTGCCAGCAGACTGTAAAACAAAACGATAATCGGGTAAGTGTTGTGGCCCAATCAGAACATAAAAGAAGGTTTTGAAAAGATCACAGTGGAGACAAAAAAAGGCGCAATTATCGAAGGCAATAAAGTATATGAGAGCAATGACGCAGTGTATGTAAAGACAGCGACCTCTAAAGACAATATCAAGGTCAGCAAGTCGGACATTGCCAAACAAAAATCACATGGTTCGCTCGTGCCGCAGGGATTGACCAACTCTTTAACGGAGACTGAGGTAAGAGACCTTATCCGCTATCTGAGCGACCTGGGAAATAAATAAACGGCAGAAAGGCTTAGTGCCGTATGCAATATACCTCCGACCTAAAAATTCAAAGGCTACCATGAAAACAGTATTTCTTGCGCTTTTTATACTGATCACGCACTACTCTTTTGCGGATGTAACGATGCCGAACTTATTCGGTAATAACATGGTGTTACAGCGGGAAAAGCCGATTCCAATTTGGGGCCGTGCTGAAGTAGGTGAAAAGATTACGGTTACGTTCAACAACCAAGTAAAAACCACCATCGCAGATAAAGATGGAAAATGGATAGTAAAACTTGCGCCGGAAAAAGCCGGAGGCCCTTTCATACTAACGGCAACGGGTAAAAATAAAATTAGTTACAGTAACGTGTTGGTAGGCGAAGTATGGATCTGCAGCGGGCAAAGCAACATGGAACTATACATAGCTGGGTGGGGAAAGATTAATAATTACAAACAGGAAATTGCTAATGCCAATTACCCGCAAATACGGCACCTGGATGTTCCCAACAAAGTCAGTAGCTTACCAGAAACCGATATTCAAAAGGCCGAATGGGAAATAGCCAATCCCCAGAATGCCGGAGAATTTTCAGCAGTAGCTTATTTCTTTGCAAGGGAGATACACAAGCAATTAAAAGTGCCGGTTGGGATAATCAATAGCTCATGGGGCGGAAGCATGGTAGAAACCTGGATCAGCAGAGAGGCATTTCAGAAGAGCCCTCACTTTGTTGACATGATTAAAGGCATGCCGGAGTTGAGTACCGATTTGTTGGAAAAGCATCGCTTTGAGGCCGCTCTGAAAAAAGTGGAGGTTGCGCAAGGCCCCCTTGTAGACAAAGAAATTGCGTCTACGTGGAGTAGTGCCAATGTTGACGTAAGCACCTGGAGAAAAATTCCACTTCCTAATTGGTCGGAGGGCAACGGCTTGTCGGGGCTTGCAGGAGTAGTTTGGTTTAGAAAAACATTTTCCGTAGCAGCCGACGACGAGGGAAAAGCAGCCGTTCTGGAATTGGCTATGATAGACGATAAAGACACCACCTTTGTAAATGGTACTCAAGTAGGAACTTCAGACGGATGGAATAAAAAAAGGAAGTACAGCATACCTGCCGGACTTCTAAAGCAAGGAGTAAACAGCATTGCTATCAGAGCCGTTGGTGGCGGTGGAGTTTTTGGCGATCCTGGTGAAATGAAACTAACAATAGGTGAGCTTCAACTACCCCTTGCGGGTGAATGGAGCTACCGGGTTGAAAGTATAGACCCTACCTCTAAAATAGAAGCGAACCACTATCCAACTTTGCTTTTTAATGCCATGATCAAACCTTTGATCCCCTTTTCGATACGTGGCGCTTTGTGGTACCAGGGAGAAGCAAACGTTGGGCGGGCGTACGAATACAGGAAATCTTTTCCCTTGATGATTCAAGACTGGCGCAAACACTGGAAGCAAGGCGATTTTCCCTTCTATTTCGCACAGCTGTCCTCTTTTGACGCAGCAGGAGGAAACAGCA
>DASQNW010000314.1:0-3131 GCA_035644775.1 Chitinophagaceae bacterium
TGCATGTCCCCAGTCCCGTTGCGCATTAAGATTTCCCAACCATAATTTACTATTCAGTCCCAATACAATCTGTGCTACCCCTCTTGTAATCTTTCTTGTTACAAAGGTTTCACCACGCAAGGGACTTTCATGATTGAACAAAATGCCATTGCATGCATATATTCCATACGCTTCCCGGTAATTTACCGTAATCCAGTAGCCATATAGTTTAGCAACGCCATAGGGCGACCTTGGATAGAATGGCGTATGCTCATCCTGTGGTATCACTTGGACCTTACCATACAACTCCGAAGTAGATGCCTGGTAAAACCTGGTTTTCTTTTTTAATCCCAGGATCCGGATAGCTTCCAGAATGCGAAGGGTTCCGATGCCATCCACATCTGCAGAATATTCCGGCTCATCAAAGCTTACCTGCACGTGACTCATGGCACCCAGGTTATAAATTTCATCAGGCTGC
Source organism: Chitinophagaceae bacterium (assembly GCA_035644775.1). Lineage (GTDB taxonomy): Bacteria > Bacteroidota > Bacteroidia > Chitinophagales > Chitinophagaceae > Flavisolibacter. The sequence goes on from DASQNW010000314.1 coordinate 458, forward strand.
ACCTGCTGAATAATTCGGATAATGTTTGTAGAATCGGACAAGTCGCCATAATGAAGCGTAAGGCGAACATTCCGTTCATGCGGGTCCTGGTACAAATGATCGATGCGCTGGGTGTTAATCAACGAAGTCCTTCTTTTAATACCATGCACTTCATAACCTTTGGCAAGCAAAAATTCGGTTAGATATGCTCCGTCCTGCCCAGTTATACCTGTAATCAACGCTTTCTTCATCTAATACCATTTACACAAAACTACCCGATTTGTTTAACGACTGCTTCAGCAAGCCCTTTAACATTTAGCTAAAAACAATGTTATGTCCTAATCTCCTTGTTCCTTGAAAAGTTAAATCATTCCCAGGAAATGCGCTAAGCCCTGGCGTTTTTCCTGCGTTAATTTGTAGCTTATTCAGTTTTTATAATAATAGCTCAGGTCAAAAATGGAATAATTAAGCTCACGCACCACCTGGTCTATTTGAGCAATTCCCGAAGCATTGGCTTCATTGAACTTTTTCAAAAATCCATGCGGTAATTCTTGTCGTGATACCCAAGCCGCAAATACAAAGGGCAAACCCGTAAATTGCTTCCACGCTTCCCCCAAATCATAAATGTATTTTGATTTTAACCTTTGTTCCAGTGCACGGTCACCAATCACTACGCCACCCGTTATTCCGCCTATTTTCTCCCTGAAATCTTCGCCGGTTGCATCTATATAGGTTACTTCCTTCTTCCAGAATTCCCGCAACAGCAGCTGTGCTAATTTAACCGAAGTACGTGATTGATAGTCAAGGTAAATTTTTTCAATATCCCATACCGGCACTTCACTGAAAATGCAAACAGAGGCCACAGCGCCATTGCTACCTATACAATAATCCGTTATAAGATGCCATTCCTCCATTCTTGGAAGCACAGCAACAGGAATTAAACCAATATCCACGTTGCCCTCAATCAGCATTTCCGCAATCTTTGCCGGATAATCTTCAATGAAAGTAATATATTTTGAAACTTCATGCTGCTTAAGGCCATACAACAACGGTTTTGTGTTCAAGTAGCTGACAGCCGCAACCTTAATCTTATTCAAATAGAGTAAATTTGATGGTAAAGATAGATGGAGATGAAACCTATTGGTTTTAGTTTGTCGCTTATGTACTCCTGCATACCCATTTATATAATTTAAGAAGTATGGAACTACATCCGCTTACCGCAATTTCTGCAATTGACGGCCGCTACCGCAAGCAGGTTCAGCATTTGGATGATTATTTCTCCGAATATGCCCTGATAAAATACAGGTTGCTTGTTGAAATTGAATACCTGCAATTTCTGGCACAAAAAAAATTTTTCGAGCTTCCGCTAAAGACTGTGAAGCATTTAAATTCAGTGAAAGAAGATTTTACACTTGAGCAGGCGCTTGAGATAAAAAGCATTGAAGCCACCACGAACCATGATGTAAAAGCTGTTGAATACTTTTTAAAAGGTGCATTGGAGAAAACAGGTTCGGCTGATTTAAAAGAATGGGTCCATTTCGGGTTAACCTCACAGGACATCAATAATACGGCTATTCCGCTCCTGTGGAAGCATGCCATGGAATTTGAGTACCTGCCTTCCGTGTTGAATTTCAATCAGGAATTAAAGTTATTGGCAACCGCCTGGAAAGACGTTCCCATGCTGGCACGCACGCATGGCCAACCTGCCAGTCCGACCCAGCTGGGTAAAGAAATAATGGTTTATGTTGAACGTTTAGAAAATGCGGTTGAGCAGTTTATCCAGATACCATTCAGTGCAAAGTTCGGCGGTGCTACCGGTAATTTCAATGCACATCATATTGCTTTTCCAAAAATAGAATGGATAGAGTTGGCCAATGAATTCGTGGAAGAAATCCTGGGCCTGCAGCGTTCTCAATTCACGACACAGATTGAGCATTACGACAACCTTGCGGCTTCGTTCGATGCAATGAAACGGATAAACACCATCCTTATTGATTTTTGCCGTGATATGTGGACCTATATTTCCATGGATTATTTCAGCCAGCAGGTGAAAGAAGGCGAGGTGGGTTCGTCGGCTATGCCCCATAAAGTAAACCCAATCGATTTTGAAAACGCTGAAGGGAATTTAGGCATTGCCAATGCACTTTTTGAGCATCTTGCTGCAAAACTTCCAATCTCCCGCCTGCAACGCGATTTAACTGATTCCACCGTGCTGCGTAACATCGGGCTGCCTGTTGCGCATACTATTCTTTCGATGCGCTCCATGGAAAAAGGCTTAAGCAAGGTGGTGTTGAACCGCGAGAAAATTTATGATGACCTGGAGGCGAACTGGGCTGTCGTTGCGGAAGCAATCCAAACGGTTTTACGCCGAGAGAATTACCCGGCCCCCTATGAGTCGCTGAAAGAGCTTACACGTGGAAAAAAAGGGTTTGACAAATCTGCCCTGCATCAATATATTGACTCTCTTGATATAAAAGCGGCTACAAAAAAAGAGCTGAAATCCATAACCCCACATAACTACACAGGCATTGTCCCGGACTGGGAGATTTCAAATTGATTTCTACTGTTTTGAAACAGCATAATATTAAAAATCCCGATTGTTAACAATCGGGATTTAAAAAGTACAATCGTTTGCTTTCGTAAATCTATTTACATTCCAACAAGAACATCCTGCATGGGCTTTTGAAAAAGTTCG
>DASQNW010000315.1:0-2413 GCA_035644775.1 Chitinophagaceae bacterium
ATATAGTTGCTGCTTTACTACAAAACGCTCCCGGAGCAAAAATGCATCAATTCTTCTACGAAAAAACGTGTTGAGGAAGTGCAACTTAAAGCTGGCTGGATATAGTATCGCTGTCTAAAGCTTCAGTAAATCATCCAATTGGTTTCGCTACAATAATTTTTGATAGTGTAGCATAATGTTTAATTTAACCCTAAAACCTCCCTCTGAATGCAGCTCTGTATGTACATCGATGATGTGCTGATAGAATCGATACCTATCAATCTGAAAGCTCTAAAGACGGCAGCAGAAAGAGAAAGGCATGTGCAACAAATAGTACAAACACTTAACGAAAAGCATCTCGAAAAAATAATTCACACGCGATTTTTTCCCGAATACTATATCGAGGGTGTACAGTCTAAGTTGAACTTTGAGGAGAAGTAGGTCGAAAGATTGAGGCAGCTTATGCCACTGTTTTCTTCAGTGTATTTCCAAAGAGCGATTCCATTTTCTTAATAGCTTTTTCCATATTGATGCCTTTTCCAAGCACTTGCTTAAAGATATCTCCTTGTTCTTTCAGCCGGTCGGGTACATTCATCATGTGGAAGTCGAGTACTTTCAAGCCTTTTTTTACTTCTTCCCAATGCAGCGGAGTAGAGACCGGAGCACCGGGTTTGGGCCTGAGCGAATATACCGCTGCCACTGAAGCCTGGGGCCTGTTTTGTAAAAAGTCAATATACATGTTACCGCCCCTGTCTGAAGTTTTGCGTTCAATGCTGGTAAAAGCTGGAATTTCTGCATGCACAATTTTTGCGATGCGCCTACCAAATTCTTTTGAGTCGTGGTAGCTGTACCTGGCTGCAAGAGGGATATAGATATGTAGCCCCGTGGAGCCGGAAGTCTTGGCATACGCAGGCACACTGACAGCATCCAATATTTGCTTTGTTACCCTTGCTGCTTCAATTACCTGCTCAAAGCTGTTTTTATCAGGATCGAGGTCTATGATACACCAATCAGGATTGTCGGGTGCTGTGGTCCTGCTATGCCATGGATTCATTTCTATTGCACCCAACGAGGAAATGTAAAGCAGGCTTGCTTCGTCTGTACACACCAGGAATTCTTTGTCGCGTTGATCCATAAAACTATAGTACGGAAAGGTATGGATCCACTCGGGTGCTTTTCCTTTGACATCTTTTTGATAAAAACTCTTTCCCTCAATTCCATTGGGATGACGGTTCAGTATCTGTGGGCGATCCTTCATATGTGGGAGCATGTAAGGTGCTACCTGGTAATAGTAGTTGATCATATCTCTCTTTGTCCAGCTTTCCTTAGGCCAGAAGATCTTACTAAGGTTAGTGAACTTTACGTCATGCCCACTGATGTTGCGAGTTTGTGTTTCTTCAGCTGGGTTGAGTAATGTTTTTCTTCCTTTATTTGCAGGAGCTGAAATAATTTTTTCTTTAACCAGCTGGTGCTCTTCTACATTAGTGGAAGCAGTTGCTTTTTCCCAAACCACTTCAGAAGGTTTTTTGTCTTCCCGCAAGCCCTTGAAAGAGGGCTGCCGGATTGCGCCACCACTTGTTTGCTCCCGATAACTGATCTCTGCAACTAGTGCAGGTTTGACCCAGGTGACCGTAGCTTTGGGTGGATTGGGTCTAAAACGAGAAGGCTTGTTGTATTCGGGAACTGTTGAAAACGGACAATCAGGCGTTACAAACGGCTTCAGCTTTTGTAAGATCTGCTCCTGCATTTTAAGGTTGAAACCTGTGCCCACCGGGGTAACGAAATGAAACTGATTGCCTTCCATAATCCCAAGGAGCAATGCACTAAAAAGTTTATTGGTACCCTCGTTCAATGTATAGCCGCCAATTACGAGTTCTTGCTGCTTTTCTGTTTTCACCTTCAACCAGTCTTTACTACGTTTTCCAGGCTCATAAATGCTGCCACACCTCTTTGCCATCACTCCCTCCAGGTGCAAACTTTCCGCATGGGCAAAGGCTTCTTTGCCGCTGGCAGCCATAGTTTCACTGATTCTTAAGTGCGGCGACTCCGAAGGAAATAAAGCCTTTAGTAGCTCCCGCCTCTTTTCCAATGGTACTTTCATCAAAGAAACACCTTCAAACCACAAAACATCAAAGATGTAATAGACCAACAAACCATCAGCTTCGCTTCGCCACAATTGCAGGTTACTGAAGTCTGGCATCCCCTGTTCATTTAAAATGGTGATTTCCCCGTCAACTACAGCATTGATATTCCAGGCCTCGAGCGCTTGCCTTAGCGGATAGTACTTTTCATTAAACGATTTGTTGTTGCGGGATGCAATCTTCACTGTGCCGTTTTGCATGTAGCTGATGGCCCGGTAACCGTCCCACTTCATTTCGTACACCCACTCGCCTCCTTCAACAGGATCGCTGGTGAGGGTGGCCAGCATCGGCTC